>CAMVBT010000229.1 GCA_947165805.1 uncultured Clostridia bacterium | reverse complement strand
AGCCCTTTTAAAAAAGGGCCGGCTCCTAAAACAAATCGCTTCGCCTTGCAGATTCCGTAGGTAGTGCGCCTTTACGATACTCCGAAAGGTGAAACTGAAGAAGGTGTGGAGGGCAAAGCAGATTGTTCGAGCTTTATTTCACAAGATCAAGTATATTGCTTATAACCCGGTCGGTAGAGTCCGGAATGTTCAGCGCCGCGGCACACTCGCCCATTTTCGCGAGGCGTTCCCGGTCGCTGTACAGCGCCTTTACCTCGGAGAGCAGTCTCTCCGCCGTAAGGTCCTTGTCCTCTATGAGTATCGCCGCGCCGTTCTTGCTCATTGTCAGCGCGTTGTAATACTGGTGATTTTCCGCGGCCTGCGGGAAAGGTATAAGTATGCTGGCTCTGCCGGTGGCTTTCAGCTCCGTGAGAGTCATAGCGCCCGAGCGGGAGATTATAAGGTCTGCCGCGCACAGACAGGTGTACATATTGTCGATGTATTCTCTGGGACGGAAGCGTTCGTCCGGTTCAAGCCCGTGCTTTTTCAGCAGCCCGTCGAACATATCCTTGCCGTTTCCGCCGTAGGAATGTATATGATTGACGTCGCCGACGGTCTTTTCCCATTTCACGACCTCGGCGACCGCTTCGCTTATCTTGTTTGCTCCGAGACTGCCGCCGAAGGAAACTATGGTCATTCCCTCGGGAAGCCCCAGCTTTTCCCGCGCCGAGGAGCGTTCCTCTATCGGTATGTTGCTGCGCAGGGGGTTGCCCGTGATGACGCAGTTCTGCTTGTGCGTAAGATGCGCAAGCGCGTCCTCGTTCGGCAGCAGCACCTTGTCAACGTGCTTCGAGAGCATGGTCGTCGTGATGCCGGGCAGGGAATTGCTCTCGTGGACGGCGGTCTTTATGCCCATTTTCGCCGCCGTGGTGAGCACCGGGGCGCAGACGTACCCGCCCGTCCCTATGGCGATGTCAGGCGCAAATTCCTTCAGCAGCTTATGCGCGTCGCCGCGCGCGGTTATATAGTAGTGTACCGCCTGAATGTTGCGCTTGATGTTCTTTGGGGTCAGCTTTCGCTGGAGACCCGCCATTTTAAACGCGGTGAAATCGTATCCCGCCTTGCGGACGAGCTTTTCTTCCATTCCGCCCTGCGCTCCGACGAACTTTATCACGCAGTCCGGAAAGAGTTCCCGCAGTTTATCCGCAATCGCGAGCGCCGGGTTTATGTGACCGGCAGTACCGCCTGCCGCAAGTATCACTCTCATTTAAATAGAAGCCTTTCGTGAAATGTTCAGCACGACGCCCATTTCGCAGAGCTGCATCAGCAGAGCCGTTCCGCCGTAGCTGATGAACGGCAGCGAAACGCCGGTGTTGAAGAACGCGTTGGAAACGACCGCGATATTGAGCAGCGCCTGTACGCCGATCTGGATAACGATGCCGGAGCACAGCAGCATACCGAACTTGTCGGGCGCCGATGCCGCGATATAGAATCCGCGTATGATGAGGATAAGGAACAGCAGGATAACTACAAGAGCGCCCACAAATCCGAGCTCCTCAACGATGATCGCGAAGATGAAGTCATTGTTTACGAACGGCAGATAGCTGTATTTCTGATGAGAATTGCCGAGGCCCTGACCGAAGAATCCGCCGGAACCGATAGCTATGAGGGACTGGTAGGTCTGGTATGTTGCCTTCTGAACGTCCGCCTCCGGGTCAAGGAAGCCGGTCATACGGTCGGAAACGTAGTCGAAGCCCATTTTCGGGAATATCTCGAATACCGCGAACGCCGCCACCGCTATTCCCGCGAGGACAAGCATGACGTGCGGTATGCGCGCGCCGCCGATGAATACCATTGCGACGGAGATAGTAAGGATAATGAGCGTTGCGGACAGATGCGGCTGGATAACTACGAGGAAGCAGGCAACGCCTATGCGCAGCATCACCGGTACGAAGCCGTGCCAGAAATCGCCGAGTTTTTCGTAGTTCTTCTGCATATATGCCGCGATAACGAGGATCGTGGCGAATTTCAGTATCTCGGAGGGCTGAATGGTGAAGCCCGCGATCTCGATCCAGCGCTCGGAGCCGTTTGTTGTCTTTCCGGCGAACTTAACGAACATCATCATGCCGATGCTCAGTACCACCGCGAAACGCATTATCACCTTGTTCAGCAGGATATGATAGTCGATGAACGAGATCACTATCATCAGCGCAAAGCCGCCCCCCGCGAAAAGGAGCTGGCGCTTTATATAGTACAGGCTGTCGCCGGTAGCGAGCTTCGCCGACGCGTATGTCGCCGAAAACAGCATAACAAGGCCGAAAGCCATGAGTATCGTTACTATGAGGAAGAACGAGAAGTCGAATTTCTGCGGCATAGCCCAGTTTATCAGCTTCTTCTTTTCCTTTGCGGGCTGTTCTTTTACGGCCGCGCTTTTGCCGAAGCCCAATTTCGGCTTCTTTTTCGGAGCCGACGGAGCGCGTCCCGGAGCCTGCTGCGGTACCGGGCGCTGTGCCGGCTGTCTTGCGGGCTGCCGCACCGGCAGAGCCGTTGAGTTCGTGTAGTTCAGATTATCCAATTCAATACCCCTTGTTCTTATCATCAAAGCCCGTTGACCAGCAGAGCCGCGGCTGTGCCGGCGGCTGCCCCGATCAGCGAGAACACTATCACTATCTTTACTTCCTTCCACCCGCGCATCTCGAAGCTGTGGTGGATAGGCGTCATTTTGAAGAGCCTCTTCCCGTGAGTTATCTTGAAGTACGTCATCTGTATCAGCACCGTCAGCGCCTCCCAGATGTAGACCGCCGCCGCTATGACCATCAGCACCTCGACGTGCATACCTATGCCCAGCGTTGCAACTATTCCCCCGAGGAACATCGAGCCCGTATCGCCCATGAATACCTTCGCCGGGTGCCAGTTCCATATCAGGAAGCCGAGACAGCCTCCCGCCGCCGCCACCGACAGTATCGTGTAGCCGGAGAAGCCGAGCATTCCCGAGATCACCGCGAAAGCGATGCAGTAAACGAACGATACCGAGCCGCACAGCCCGTCAAGTCCGTCCGTCAGGTTCACGGCGTTCACGATGTACAGTATGCCGAGCCCCATTATGATGTAGTAGAACCACCACAGGTCGAGCCCGCCGATAAACGGGAACTTTATCACCGTGTTCGTGTCGCCTGAGAGTATTCTTACCGTAAAATATGCTGCTATCACAAGCACTTGCAGAACTATCTTCTGCATCGGCGTGAGCCCCTCGTTCTGCTTCTTCTTAACTTTGATAAAGTCGTCGAGGAAGCCTATGAAGCCGAAGAAAAACGCCGCCGCCACTGCCGATATCAGCCCTATCGTGTCGCGCTGACCCAGCGAGTCAACGCTGATCCCTCCGTTCGCCGCGAGTATGAACATTCCCGCCGCTACAGCCGCGACAGTTCCCGCTATGAACATGATGCCGCCCATGGTAGGCGTGCCTTGCTTGTCTTTTTTATGCCATATCGGCCCTATATCCAGTATCGTCTGCCCGAATTTGAGCTTCCGGAGCCACGGTATCAGCGCACGCCCCAGCAGTCCCGTGACCGCCGCGGCTATGAACGCGGTGACTATTATCGGTATAAGCATCTGTTATCACCTTTATTTGCAGAGTTCTTTTATTATTCTGTGCTCGCTGAACGGCATATAATCGTCGCCGATCACCTGATATTCTTCGTGTCCCTTGCCGCAGAGCGCTATAACATCGTCCTTTTCCGCAAGGCTCACGGCGTATTTTATCGCTTCCAGCCGGTCAACGAAACTGTGTACCTCGCAGTCCCCCTCAAAGCCCGAAAGCACCTGATCTATGATCGACTGCGGATCCTCGAAGCGCGGATTGTCCGACGTTACCACCGCTATGTCGGCGTAGCCCGATACGCAGCGTCCCATTCCGGGGCGCTTGCCCGCGTCACGCTCGCCGGCTGCTCCGAATACCACTATCAGCCGTCCCTTTATGAAGCGCTTTATCGCCGAGAGTGTCTTTTCAAGGCCGTCCTCGGTGTGCGCGTAGTCGCATATCACCGTGTAATCGCCGTCGTAGAGGACTTCGGCGCGTCCGCAGACGCCCTTTGCAGTGTTAAGCCCCGCAACAGCCCCGCGAAGCGTCAGTCCCGCCTCAACGCAGGCAGCCGCGGCTCCCATGGAGTTCATCACGTTGAAATCCCCAGGCATAGGTATCGAGACCGTAAACGCCTGCTCCGAGCGCTTGTCGGCAAGTGTGTAGGTCACGCCGCCGCTTTTCAGCTCTATCGCGCACGCGGAAACGTCGGTCATGCCGTGTTCGCTGAGTGCCGTAAGGCGTATATCCCCCTCCGCGGAAAGCTCGTCGTAAAGGCGCTTTCCCCACGGGTCATCAACATTTATCACCGCGGCCTTGCAGCAGGCAAACAGCGATTTTTTCGCCTGATAGTAATTCTCCATAGTGCCGTGCCAGTCGAGGTGATCCTGTGTGAGGTTGGTGAAAATGCCGCACTCAAAGACCTCGCCGACGAACCGCGACTGCGAAAGCGCTTGTGAGGAGGCTTCCATGACGCAGTATTCGGCGCCGTTATCCGCCATTTCGCGGTAATATCCGTAAAGCTCGAACTGGTACGGGGTCGTCAGGTGTGCTTCATAGGTCTTTCCGCAGACGTCATAGCCCGCTGTTCCTATGCAGCCGCACTTATGCCCGTTTTCGTTCATTAT
>CAMVBT010000228.1 GCA_947165805.1 uncultured Clostridia bacterium | reverse complement strand
CGACAGCTTTTTCGCTAGATAGCCGAAATTGGCGCTCTGTATCTCGAATATGCCGTTCTCGCCGCAGCCGTCGGCGAAAAATCCGCCGATCTTCACCTCCTGATCGTTGTCGTCGCAGTAGTAGCATTTCAGCGTGTGATGTATTATCTTCTCGTTCAGCGTGCCTATCGTCGTGCGCTCGCGCTCGAGGGCTTTCAGCACCGACTGCTCGAAGCGCTCGCTGTCGATCTCCGGGACGGGCTGCTCGACAGGGAACAGAGGGAACACTTCGCTCTGCATGAATTCCGGCACCCCGAACTCCTCGTTTGTGCCGATCACGCCGTCCGCAAGCTCTTTCAGCTCCGGAATGGCGTTCCCTACAGCGTAGCAGCGGTCAGCCACGCGGAACATCGGTATATCGTTCGCGTTGTCGCCGAATATCACCAGCTCGTCCGCGCCGGTGAGTTCTTTCAGCTTCAGGACGGAGTTTGCCTTGCCCGCGTCCGACGAGAAGACCTCATACCATTGGTCGGCGGGGTTGTAGGTGTCGGTGTAGTACGAATACGAAAAGCCGTTTTCCGGGGAGAATATCTTATCAAGAGCGGGCTTGTTCTTCGGGTTGATGAATGCCGCGTAGAACATCTCGCCGTCGAACATATCCCCGTAGTCCGGCAGCGGGCGCATACGCTTGTCACCGCGTTTGGTCTTAAGAAAGGCTTTCAGGTTTTCCGAGTCTGTTATGTAGCTGACGCGCTCTGTGCCGGCTATCAGAGCGAAGATCATGGGTGTCTCGCCGTATTCGGTGACAGCCTGCTTTATCAGCTCCGCACGCCTGCCGCCGAAGGTGTTCTTCACCGGGTATGTATCTGTCAGCGGGTCGTAGATGAACACGCCGTTCATCAGCGCGACGGGTGCTGTGAATTTCAGCCTTTCGGTTATCTTTCCGGCTGTGGCAAGGCTTCTGGCGGTGCAGTATGAGAACAGCGTGCCGCCCTCGGTCATGCAGTTGAGCATATCCGCGGCGCGGGGGCTGAGCTTGCCGGCGTTGTTGAGAAGCGTCCCGTCAAGGTCGCTCACATAAAGGGTCATAGTTTTCTCCGTATCATTTACCGTTTTACAGATAAGCCGTTATAGCTTATACTGCATGAAATTATTGTTTTTTGTAAAGCCGAAAGCGGTATACAGCTTTACGCCCATATCCGAAGCGGTTATCTGCACCGTGCCGCAGCCGAGCTCCCTTGCTTCGGCAACTACTCTCGAAAGCAGCTCCCGCGCGATGCCCTGTCTGCGATAGGCCTTATCTGTGAACATACTTGACAGAAGCCCGATCCTGCCGGTCGGACAGCCGAAATAAGGCGGCTTTTCAACGACAGACATTCCGCTTGTCCCGATTATCCTTTCGTTATCCAGAGCAAGCCATGAAAAAAAGGTGCCGTCTGCCATGTGACGGGTGTAATGATCTTTCAGCGCAGGTCTCAGGTCGATATCTTCTTTTGCTCCTTCTTCCCGTAACTGAGCTATCCTCATTTCTATAAAGGTATCAAGATCTTTTTCGGTAAGTTTCCGATAGTAAACAGACATATATACCTCCCGCGTCAAGTTCTTTGCGTATAGTAATTATACCATATACAGAAGAAATTTGCAATGGGAGCAGGAAACAAAAATCAGGCAGAACTGCCCCGAGTAAATATAGGGGGCGCGGGCTCCGCGCTTATATCATGTACCCGGATTTTTTGCAAGTGCTTGACTTGATCTCCCAAACGTGATATAATGTTGACGTTATTCATTCAGCAAAGAGGTGATGATCACGGACAGACAGCTTATATGTGCCGCCATACACGATATGTCGGGCTTCGGAAGATGCTCACTCGCGGTGATAATACCTGTTATCTCGGCTATGGGCATACAGTGCGTACCCGTTCCCACAGCCGTTCTTTCCACACACACCGGCGGCTTCGATGACTTTGTCTTCCGCGATATGACAGACTTTCTCGACCCGTGCAGAGAGCACTACAAGAAGCTCGGAGTGAGCTTCGACGCCATATACAGCGGATTTCTCGCGTCCGAGGAGCAGGTGGATCACTGCCTTGACTTCTTCGCGGCGTTTCCCGGTGCAAAGCGCATCGTCGATCCCGTAATGGGCGAGAACGGCGAGCGCTACAAGACCTACACTCCCGAGCTCGTCGCGAGAATGAAGGAGCTTACGGTCGGAGCCCATGTGATAACCCCGAATATCACCGAGGCCGCAATGCTGCTCGGCGAGCCGTACCCGGACAGCCTCACCGAAGCACGCGCGCGCGGCTGGCTCGAACGGCTCTGCGCGTCCGCGAAGTCGGCTGTGATAACCGGAGCCGTGCTCGATACCGGAGAGCACGCGAATCTCTGCCTCGACGGCACAAGCGGCGATTATGACTGCGTCTGCTGGGAGCCCCTGCCCGCGTCATACCCCGGCACCGGCGATATATTCGCCTCCGTCATGACCGGAAGGCTCCTGCTGGGCGACAGCCTTTCGGACGCCGTGAGAGCCGCGACAGTCTTCGTCCGCCGCGCGATAGAAGTCACCATAGGCAGAGAACAGCCCGAAAGGAACGGCGTTGAGTTCGAGCGGGTGCTGGGTGAGCTTTGCTAAAGCAAGGCTCTTACGGCTATCGTGCTCGTCACCGCGCATACAAGGTCGCCGAGCAGCGCCGCCGCCAGCGCGTAACGGGTCTTTTTTGCCTTTACCGCTGCGAAATAAACCGACAGCGTGTAGAACGTAGTCTCACTGCTGCCGAGGATAACGGAAGCCACACGCCCCGCGTAACTGTCGGGGCCGTTGTTTTTCAATATCTGTTCGTAAATAGCCGTGGCACCGCTGCCCGAGAACGGCCGCAGAAGCAGGAGCTCCCCGCATTCGGGCGGGAACCCCGCGGCTCCGAGCACAGGCGTGAGCAGCTCCGTCAGCAGCTGCGTCCCTCCCGAGGCTCTGAACGCCGCCACCGTCACCACAAGGCAGAACAGCGAAGGGAACACTTCGTACACCGTGTGGAGCCCTTCCTTCACGCCCTCGGTGAACTCCGCGAATACGTCGGTCTTTGTGAATATCCCGTACAGCAGCACGCCCGCAAACATTGCGGGGATAATAAGATCGGAAATGTTCACAGCCGCCGCCTTCTTCCTGCGCGCCTGCATATCCCGCAGCATATCAGAGCCGCGGCAAGAGTGCAGACCGACGATATCCACACGCAGGGCAGTATCTCCATGGGCTCCGCCGAGCCGTACTTCAGCCGCAGAGCCGCCGCCGTCGTCGGTATCAGCTGTAAGCTCGCCGTGTTCATTACCGTGAGCGTTATCATGTTGTCCGAGGCGGCAAGCGGGTCGGGAGAGTGCTCCTCCGCCTCGATCTCACGCATGGCGGCCAGTCCGAACGGCGTTGAGGCGTTCCCGAGCCCGAGAATGTTCGCTGTGATGTTCAGCGTTATGTACTGCATGGCTTTTCCGCCGCGTTTCAGCCCGCCGAACAGCTTCGACAGCACCGGAGCCGTGAGAGCCGCCAGCTTTTCCGTGAGCCCGGAGCTCTGCGCCACACGCATAAGCCCGCTCCACAGCGCTATTATCCCGGTCAGCGTTATCGCCAGCTGCACAGCGCCCCCGCATTCCTCGAGAAATGCCGTTGACAGCGCGTCCATGCGTCCCGTCAGCGCCGCGAACAGGAACGCCGTGACCGTCAGTCCGGTCATTATATATTTCATCATAACAAAGCCTCCTCTCATAGAATAGTATGAGGGAGGCTCTTCTTAAATTACATCGTTTTCGTCAAAAGCCATCTCCCGCAGCTCCGGGTCTTTCAGGAGCGCGTCCGCCAACGGGTCTTCGATCTTCTTCGCTATCGTGCGGTAAAGGCTGCGCGCGCCGTATTTTTCGCTGTACCCGAGGGCGGCGAGCCTGTCCGCGGCGGCATCGGTCACGGTGAGCTTTACGCCCGCGGCCGCGGCTCTTTCAGTGAGCTCCGCAAGCATATTCCGGGCTATCTTACCCGTTATCTCCGGTGTGAGCGGCGAGAACACGGCTATCTCGTCGATGCGGTTCAGGAACTCGGGGCGGAACGCCTTTTCGATCTCCGCTTTTGCCGCTTCACAGGCACGGTCGGGCTCCGGGGAAATGAAGCCGAGCTTTGTCCCGCTGCCCGCGAGCTTTTCCGCGCCCGCGTTGGTGGTCATTATGATGATGCAGCTCTTGAGGCTGACCCTTACTCCGTCCGCGGAGGTGATATGCCCTTCGTCGAGCGCCTGTAACAGGATATTCAGCACGTCGGGGTGAGCCTTTTCGATCTCGTCGAACAGCAGGACGCTGTAAGGGTGCCGCTTCACCGCCTCGACGAGCCGTCCGCCGTCCTCGTAGCCGATATAGCCCGCCGGAGCTCCGATCAGCCCCGAAACGCTGTGCTTTTCCATATATTCCGACATATCGAGCCGGATCAGCGCGCTCTCATCGCCGTAGATCTCCCCGGCGAGCGCGCGGCAGAGCTCGGTCTTGCCCACGCCCGTCGGCCCGAGAAAGAGGAAGCTGCCTACCGGCCGCCGGGGATCCTTCAGGCCCACCCGGCCCCGCCGGATCGCCCGCGCCACCGCGGAAACGGCGTCGTCCTGGCCCACCACACGCCGGTGCAGCTCCGATTCCAGTGCGAGCAGCCGCTCCTTCTCCCCTTCTGTCAGCCGCGTCACGGGAAC
>CAMVBT010000227.1 GCA_947165805.1 uncultured Clostridia bacterium | reverse complement strand
CAGAAAGGCCGCTCTCGCCGATATCGAAGCAAAAAAGAACAGCAAGTAATTATTCCGGAAAACAAGAAATTCCCCGCGGAGCCGAAACTCCGCGGGGATATTTTTTCTTATTTGAACGCGCCCTCAATAGCCCATCTTCCGATGACATTGTTGTTGTACAGCGTCATGAACAGACGGATTATGAAAGCGATCACCGCGATGACTATGCCCGCCGCCGCGAGACCCTTGCTGCGGTTGCCCTTGAAGAAACCGAGCACCGAGCTTACCAGAGCCAGCGGTTCAAGAACTACCCATATCTGCACCAGACCTACGAGCGACGACACAAAGCCGAGTATCGTAAGTACATCGAATAAGGTGAAGGGCTTCTTTATTACAGGAGGAGGCCCCATCATCACCGGCGGAGGCGGTGTCTGCGGCTGCTGATAAGGCTGCGGCGCCGGAGCGGGTGCCGGAGCCGGTTCGTCCGTGCTGTACGGCGCTTCAAAGGTCGTACCGCCGCATGTACTGCAGAACTGATTTTCGTTTTTGTTTTCCTTTCCGCAATTAAGACATTTTTTCATGATATTGTCCTTTCTTCTGCCTGACCGTTGCGCGAAACACATCGGCACGGCACGCTGTTATCATTACCTGAAAGAATTATATCATAATCCGGCTTTTTTGTCAATATTCTGTTTTCAGTTTGCGTCTATGATGTCCTGCGCGTCCTCGAGACTTTCGCTCCCGGTAATACTTTTCAGCGCCCGGTTTATTGCCCTTGTGCGGGTCGAAACGAGCTTTTCAAGCTCGTCGTCCGCGAGCTTCAGCCTCTTTCTCGTGTTTTCGAGCACCTTCTCAAAGTTGCCGAATTCCTTCTTCGCCGCCTCGAGAACTGTCTGTATCTCGGAGCTCTTCTGCTGTATCTTGAGAGTCTGGAAGCCCATGCGCAGGCTGCTGAGCATCGCCGCCATTGTGGAGGGCCCTGCTATGTTCACCCTGTAATTGCGCTGGAGCTCATCGACAAGACCCGGTGTGCTGACCGCTTCGGAATACAGCCCCTCGGAGGGCAGGAACATTATCGCGAAATCCGTCGTGCGCGGCGGAGCGATATACTTGTCATGTATGCTCTTCGCCTCGTCACGCATGGTCATATAGAGCTTTCTGCGGCGCTCCTCCGCGTCTTCGGTGTTGCCGGAATTAACGGCGTCGATAAGCGCGGCAAATGTGTCGGCAGGGAATTTTGAATCTATCGGCAGATATACGGGCTCTCCGCCGTCTGCTCCCGGGAGCTTTACCGCAAAATCTACCAGCTCCCTGCCGCTGCCCGATACATTCGTCTGCTTTACATACTGGTCAGGAGTGAGTATCTCTTCAAGTATCGCCGCAAGCTGCACCTCGCCGAAGTTGCCTCTGGTCTTGACGTTGGACAGCACTTTCCTGAGGTCGGTTATGTTCACTGCGACGCTCTGCATCTCGCCGAGACCCTTTGAAACGCTCATAAGCTGCTCGCTTACTGTCTTGAACGATTCGCTTATCTTCTTGTCGAGCGTTTCCTGAAGCTTCTCGTTCACCGTGCCGTTGATCTTGTCAAGGCTCTCCTTGTTTTCGGCACGCAGCTTGTCCATGTTCTCGTTTATCATGCGCAGCTGCTTTTCCTGCTCGTCACGCAGATTTTTTCCGAGTTCCGAAATGCTCGTCGTTATCGTATTGTTCAGCGCGCCAAGCCTGCTGTTCAGCGTATCCTGCATCTTCTCGGTAACAATGCTCTTTATCCCGTCGAGGCTTTCCTTGTTCTCCTTGCGCAGTCCCGTCACATCTTCGCCGATCTCCCTGATAGACGAGGCTGTCATCTCGCGCATATTCTTCTGTTCGCTCTCCAGCTTTCCGCCGAGGATATCCACGTTCCGCTTCACCGTATCCGCGACTGCCGAATCCTGCCTGCCGAGCTGGTCGAGAATGACCTTGTTCCCGCTTTCTATATACTCTTTGATCTGCGCGCTCTGATTCGTGAGCGCCGCCGTATCGGAAGGACTGCCTCCTCCTCTGCGCACAAGCAGAGCTATAACAGCCCCGAGCATTATTATGATGACTGCACAGCATATTATGATTATGATCTCAGCGATATCCATTTTTTCTCCTCCTGTCGGTTATAGTATCCTTTTTTATTATAGCACCATATTCGCCGATTTTCAAGTACAAAAAAGAAACTGTCCTTTATACGGGACAGTTTCTTTTGATCTCTCACTTTATTTCAGCGTGGTATTCCTGAAGCGACTTCACACCGATGCAGCCGTTCGCCCTGACTGCCTTGATACCCTCGGCGCTCGCCTTTGCGGCGGCCATTGTCGTTATATAGGGTACTCTGTGCTTTATCGCGTACTGGCGGATATAGCTGTCGTTGTGAACGCTCGTCTTCCCTGCCGGTGTATTTACGATAAGCTGTATCTCGCCGTTCATTATGCAGTCCGTGATATTCGGTCTGCCCTCATACAGCTTGTTGACGCGCTCGGCCTTGATGCCGTCCCCGACTATCATCTCGTAGGACTTGCCGGTAGCGAGTATCTTAAATCCGAGATCGTCGAACGCGTGAGCTATCTCAAGCAGCTCGGGCTTGTCGCGCTCGCATACGCTCAGAAGCACGGTGCCTTCTGTCGGCAGCGCTGTCTGGGTCGCTTCCTCAGCCTTGTAATAAGCCTCGCCGAAGGACTTGGAAATACCGAGCACCTCGCCCGTAGATCTCATCTCCGGACCGAGCACGGGATCGACTTCCTGGAACATATTGAACGGGAATACCGCTTCCTTGACACCGTAGTGCGGTATCACGCGGTCATGCAGCTCCGGCACCGGCGACGGTCTGTGGGTAAACTCCGAGGTCATTATCTCCGTGGCTATGCGCACCATATTGATGCTGCAGACCTTTGATACCAGCGGGACCGTTCTCGATGCGCGGGGGTTCGCTTCAAGCACATATACTGTGTCGTCCTCGATAGCGTACTGCATATTCATCAGGCCGCGCACGTTCATCTCGACAGCTATCTTGCGTGTATATTCCTTTATAGTCTCGACGTGCTTCGGGCTTAAATTCATCGACGGCAGTATGCATGCCGAGTCTCCCGAATGTACGCCCGCAAGCTCGATGTGCTCCATAACGGCGGGAACAAAGCAGTGCGTTCCGTCCGAAATGGCATCGGCCTCGCACTCGGTAGCATGGTGCAGGAAACGGTCTATAAGTATCGGTCTGTCGGGAGTTACGCCTACCGCGGCAGACATATACACTCTCATCATCTCGTCGTCGTGTACTACTTCCATTCCTCTGCCGCCGAGGACGTAGGACGGACGTACCATTACCGGGTAGCCAATCTTGTTCGCGATAACGAGCGCTTCATCGACATTTACAGCCATTCCCGCCTCGGGCATCGGAATGCCGAGCTTGTCCATCATCGCGCGGAACATATCGCGGTCCTCCGCGAGGTCTATGGTCTCGGGAGTCGTGCCGAGTATATTCACGCCGTACTTTTTCAGGTCGGCCGCAAGGTTCAGCGGAGTCTGACCGCCGAACTGTGCGATGACACCGAGCGGCTTCTCCTTCTCGTAGATGCTCAGTACATCTTCGAGTGTAAGAGGCTCGAAATAGAGCTTGTCCGATGTGTCATAGTCTGTGGAGACCGTTTCGGGGTTGCAGTTCACGATTATCGACTCGAAGCCGAGCTTTTTCAGCGCGAGAGCCGCGTGAACGCAGCAGTAGTCGAACTCTATGCCCTGACCTATCCTGTTCGGGCCTCCGCCGAGTATCATTATCTTCGGCTTGTCGGTATCAACGGGACTTTCGTCCTTGTCAAGATGATATGTCGAATAGTAGTATGCCGCATTCTCGGTGCCGCTGACATGGATGCCTTCCCATGCCTCCTTTATGCCGAGTCTGTAACGCTCATTCCTTATGGCTTCCTCGGAAACTTCAAGAAGCTGCGACAGGTAACGGTCGCTGAATCCGTCGAGCCATGCCTGTTTCAGCGCCTCGGGGGACGGCAGGCTGCCCTTGCCCTTAAGCAGCGCTTCTTCCTCGTCAACGAGCTCCTTCATCTGCTCGAGGAACCAGTGCTTGATCTTCGTCAGGCGGTATATCTCCTCGATCTCCGCGCCCTTGCGGAGAGCTTCATATATGATGAACTGTCTTTCACTTGTGGGGTATGTCAGCTTCTGTAGCAGCTCTTCCTTGGTGAGCTCATGGAAATTCTTCGCCCAGCCCAGACCGTATCTGCCGGTCTCAAGGCTGCGGATAGCCTTCTGGAAGGCTTCCTTGTAGGTCTTGCCGATGCTCATTACCTCGCCTACGGCGCGCATCTGCGTACCGAGCTTATCCTCGGCGCCCTTGAACTTCTCGAATGCCCAGCGCGCGAACTTGATAACAACATAGTCTCCGCCCGGAACATACTTGTCGAGAGTGCCGTACTTGCCGCAGGGAATGTCCTTGAGCGTGAGACCGCACGCCAGCATAGCCGATACAAGCGCTATCGGGAAGCCGGTAGCCTTGGACGCGAGAGCCGACGAACGCGATGTACGGGGATTGATCTCGATAACCACTATCCTGCCGGATACGGGGTCATGCGCGAACTGGCAGTTGCAGCCGCCTATGACTTCTACGGCTCTTACTATCTTGTAGGAATACTCCTGCATCTTCTTCTGGACGTCCTCGGATATCGTGAGCATCGGAGCGGAGCAGAAGGAATCGCCTGTATGAACGCCGATAGGA
>CAMVBT010000226.1 GCA_947165805.1 uncultured Clostridia bacterium | reverse complement strand
GGCTACCTTGCATTCCAGCGTGAGCGGCAGCTCCTTTATGCCGGGTACGGACACGATATCGGAGTCAACGAGCGTCAGCCCAAGCTCCTTGATCTTATCGGTGTCTCTGCCGCTTCTGCTCCCGCAGAAGCCGATAATGCGCTTGTCAAATTCCCCGTAAGGTACGTTCACCGTGAACTCGGGGTTCTTGTCCAGAAGCTCCCGCGTGAAGCGGCTCTCCCGTACCAGCGCCATGAACATGGGCTTTCCCCAGTCCGTTCCCAGAGCGCCCCAGCCTATCGTCATCGTGTTCACTCTGCCGTCGGCAGCCGCGGTGAGCAGTATTCCGTAAGGCAGAGCCTCCGTTATCTCACGGGAATGTACGAACGGATCAACGTTTTTTTTCATATACGATACTTCCTTTCGGTCAGTCTGGTTTCTTACTATAATTATAGATTTGCGAAAAGATAAAATCAAGAGTTTTTTGTCACTTTACATATTTTCTGCTTTTTACACAAACTGCCGTATTGAATTTTGTACATTTTAAGCCGCACCGGGCGAAAAGCCGCTCAATAACGGACGAAAACGATTTAACGCATACAGCCGGACAATGGTGCGGGATATTGAGTGTTGACTTACAGGCGGAAAAAGGTTATAATGATAAAAGCAGATTATGCACAAACGGAGAAGCAGAATATGGACGGATATGAGTTTTCGGTAATATTACCGGTTCACAATGAAGAAAAATACATCGGTGAATGCCCGCATACCGCGGAATACTCCGGGCACGACACCGTTGAGATCATAGCGGCAGAGGAGCGCTTACGTTATGATGTCAGGTAAGGCGGTCGCCATTACCCACGCGGCTCTGGCAGTGCTTTTCTGCTTTATGGCTGCGGTCGGGAGCATCTGTGACCTTGATGTATCGCGGGCGCTGTATTCGCCCGATGACATACCGTTCCGCATACTGACCATTCTGGGGCAGTATGTGATATTCGCGGCGTTCGTGTTCTTCGACGGCGCTCTTGCGCGGCAGGCTGCGGTCTGCGACACCATAAGCAAGGGAAAGAAGCGCGCGCTGTGTATTTTCTGCGGCTATATGTCGGTCTCCACATCGGTGATAGGAATGGCTGCCGTACTGCACTATGAGTGTGTCGGCGCGTGGCTCCCCGAGCTGAACCTGTCTTTCCCGGCGGCACTGATATGCGGTATGCTGTTCATGTTCCCGCTGTTCTTCGCGGGGTACGCGGTCGGAAGGAAGGAATATGACAAAACGCTTGTAAAGCGCCTTATAAACCTGCTGATATTCATAGTCGCGGTGACGCTGCTCATCGCCGCTGTTAAATACGTTCTCGCAAGGCCGAGGTTCCGCGCGACCCTGCTCGGGTATGAGGAAGTGGCGTTCACGCAGTGGTACTCGCCGGTGTGGAATTCCGCCGAGCTCATGGAGAAGTACGGCCTCGACCGCAACTCTTTCATGTCCTTCCCCAGCGGACACGCGATAATGAACATCGTGAGCATATTCATCTTTCCGGCTCTGTCTCTGGTATTCCCGAAGCTCGAGGGCATGGAAAAGCTGCTGTTCGCTGCCGGGATCATTTACGGGCTGCTCGTTATGCTCTCGCGCATAGTGCTCGGAGCGCATTACCTGAGCGACGTATCTATCGGAGCCCTGCTCGGCGTAATATTCAGCTTTATTTACTATCAGACCGACAACAGACTGCTGAAAGGGAAAACCAAATGAGCTGCATAAGACCCGCCTCTTACGCGGACATCTTCCGCATAGCCGAGATATTTGTGACGAACTACCGCATGAACTTCTATCCGTTCTTTCACAATGACGAATATTACTTCGATGAGCTGAATGTTCTGGATACGGCTGCGGAATACGCGGAGGATCCCGGGATACTGAGCAGCACTTTCGTTTATGACAGCGTCGTGATAAAGGGATTTATCCGTCTTGACGGCACCGAGATAAAGAAGCTTTTCGGGGAGCCGCAGTTCCAGAATGCCGGCATAGGCGCTCAGCTGCTGGATTTTGCGGTAACGGAAAAGCACGCCGATCATCTGTGGGCGCTGGAATACAACAAGCGCGGCATAGCCTTCTACCGCAGGCACGGCTTTGAGCTTACAGGCAGGAAGGTCATCGAGGACGAGTGGGTTCCGCTCCTGGAGCTTGCGCTGACCGGAACCGTAACAGAATGAACAAACCCCGCGGATCACGAAAATCCGCGGGGCTTTTGTTATTTCAGAATGAGCTTCTCGCCGTCGGAATCCACGGTCACGGTGTCACCGGCATCGAGAGTGTCGGAGATTATCGCGCGGGCTATGAGCGTTTCGAGCTTGTGCTGAATGAAGCGCTTCAGCGGACGCGCGCCGTAAACGGGGTCATAGCCGTTCTCGATGATGAAGTCCTTCGCGGCGGGCGTGAGGGTGAGCTTTAACTGCTTATCTTCAAGCCGCTTTGCGAGCTTCTCGGTCATGAGGTCTACTATGCTGCCAATCTCGGTCTTTGTGAGGGGCTTGTAGTACACTATCTCGTCGAGACGGTTCAGGAACTCTGGGCGGAAGGACTGCTTGAGCAGAGCGTCCACCTGCTGTCTCGCTTCGTCGGATATCTCGCCGTTCTCCTTGATGCCCTCGAGGATATACGGTGAGCCGAGGTTGGAGGTTAGGATTATGATAGTGTTCTTGAAGTCCACCGTTCTGCCCTGACTGTCGGTTATGCGTCCGTCGTCGAGGACCTGCAGCAGGATATTGAACACATCGGGGTGAGCCTTCTCGATCTCATCGAAGAGCACCACGGCGTAGGGCTTGCGGCGCACAGCCTCGGTGAGCTGGCCGCCCTCGTCGTAGCCGACGTATCCGGGAGGCGCTCCGATAAGTCTGGACACGCTGAATTTTTCCATATACTCGCTCATATCTATGCGCACGATGCCGTTCTCGTCGTCGAACAGCGCCTCGGACAGCGCCTTTGCGAGCTCGGTCTTGCCGACGCCTGTGGGGCCTAAGAACAGGAACGAGCCGAGGGGTCTGTTCGGGTCCTGTATTCCCGCGCGGGAGCGGATTATGGCCTCGCTGACCTTCTCTACCGCCTCGTCCTGCCCGATCACGCGCTTATGCAGGATATTCTCCATATTGAGCAGCTTCTCGCGCTCGCCCTCCATGAGCTTCGACACGGGTATTCCCGTCCAGCGGCAGATTATGCGGGCTATCTCCTCCTCGGTCACGGCGTCGCGCAGCAGGGCGGTCTGACGGCCGTTGTCCGTCTTTTCAGCCTCTTCGAGCTGTCTGCGCAGCTCCGGCAGCCTGCCGTATTTGAGCTCCGCGGCTTTGTTGAGGTCGTAGGAGCGCTCCGCCTTTTCGATGTTGGCGGTGACCTGTTCTATCTCCTTGCGGATATCCTGCACCTTGTTTATCGAGGTCTTTTCGTTTTCCCACTTTGCCTTCATCTCGCGGAACTTCTCGCGCATATCGGAGAGCTCCTTCTGTATCTCGGCAAGGTGATCCGCGGAAAGCTTGTCGCTCTCCTTTTTCAGAGCCGCCTCCTCGATCTCATGCTGCATGATCTTTCTCGAAAGCTCGTCAAGCTCGGTGGGCATGGACTCCATTTCGGTCTTTATCATGGCGCACGCTTCATCGACAAGGTCTATCGCCTTATCGGGCAGGAAGCGGTCGGAGATGTAGCGGTTCGAGAGCGTCGCCGCCGCGATAAGGGCGTTGTCGTGTATCTTCACGCCGTGGAACACTTCGTAGCGCTCTTTCAGTCCGCGCAGTATGGATATCGTGTCCTCGACCGTGGGCTCACCGACAAGCACGGGCTGGAAGCGCCTTTCGAGCGCCGCGTCCTTCTCGATATACTGTCTGTACTCGTTGAGTGTGGTCGCGCCTATGCAGTGCAGCTCGCCGCGCGCCAGCATGGGCTTTAAGATGTTGCCCGCGTCCATAGCGCCGTCGGTCTTGCCCGCTCCGACTATCAGGTGCAGCTCATCTATGAAGAGGATTATCCTGCCCTCTGACTTTTTGATCTCCTGCAATACGGATTTCAAGCGCTCCTCGAACTCGCCGCGGTACTTCGCGCCCGCGACCAGAGCTCCCATATCCAGCGAGAATATACTGCGGTCTTTAAGGCCTGTCGGAACGTCCCCGCGCACTATGCGTATGGCGAGACCCTCGGCTATGGCTGTCTTGCCGACGCCCGGTTCGCCTATCAGGACGGGATTGTTCTTGCTCTTGCGGGAGAGAATACGGATAACGTTTCGTATCTCGCTGTCACGCCCAATGACCGGGTCGAGCTTGTTCTGCCGTGCCAGCTCGACAAGGTCCTGACCGTACTTTTTCAGCGCGTCGTAGGTGCTCTCGGGGCTGTCTGTGGTCACGCGGGTATTGCCGCGGACAGTTTTGAGCGCGTCGAGGAATCTGTTCTTTGTAACGCCGAACGAGTCGAGGATATCCTTTGTCTTGTCCTTACTCTTTTCGATAAGACCGATAAACAGGTGCTCGACCGAGATATACTCGTCGCCCATGCGCTTTGCGGTCTCTTCCGCGCAGTTGAGAGCCTTGTCGGTGTCCTGCGTGATGTAGACCTCGTCGGCGCGGCGGCCGCTGCCCGTGACTTTCGGGAGCCTGTCTACGCACTGTTCGGTCTGCTCACGCACCGCCGGGGCGTCAATGCCCATTTTCGAGAGCAGCTCCGGGATAAGGCCGTCCTCGTTTGACAGCAGCGCCAGCAGCAGGTGGAGCTGGTCTATCT
>CAMVBT010000225.1 GCA_947165805.1 uncultured Clostridia bacterium | reverse complement strand
GTATCGAGCAGCGTATACTGCGCACCGCCGTATTCCATGACCGCCTGCTTTGAAAACACGGTAATGCCGCGCTTTTTCTCTATCGAATGTGTATCGAGAAAAGCGTCGCCGTGGTCTACCCTGCCGAGCTTACGGATAGTGCCGCTCGTATAGAGCATCGCTTCCGCGAGAGTCGTCTTGCCCGAATCGACATGGGCGGTCATGCCTATAACAAGCCGCTTCATCACTTTATTTCCGATGCTATGCGGTATGCTTCGTCGTAAAGCACATTCTGACAGGATATCGCCTTGTTCTTTCCGGGATAGCGGCGGACATAAGTGCCGTCGGGCTTCATATCACGCGCCTGTACATTATCCTGTTCAAGCATACCGAATATATATTCCAGCCTGTCCTTGATCTTCTGCGAACGTATGGGAAGCGCGACCTCCACACGGCGCAGGGTATTGCGTGTCATCCAGTCCGCACTGGAGATGTAATATTCGGCATTTTCACCGTCCCCGAAAATATATATCCTCGAGTGTTCGAGATAACGTCCGACTATGCTTATCACGCTGATGTTGTCCGATATCCCCTCAACTCCCGGACGCAGACAGCAGATGCCGCGCACTACCATTTCGATCTTCACGCCCGCTCTGCTCGCGTCGATGAGCTTATCCATGAGGACTTTGTCGGTAAGGCTGTTCAGTTTCAGCCGTATATGACCGCAGTCGCCCTGCTGCTGACGCTCTATCTCCCGGTCTATGAGGTCGATCAGGCGGTTTTGCAGACAGTGCGGCGCAACGAGAAGATGCTGGGTATGATCCACCGTTTCGCCGAGCGTGAGAGCCTGAAAGACAGCGGACGCTTCATGGCCTATCTGCGGGTCCGCGGTCATTACCGCTATATCGGTGTAGAAGCGGCTGGTCTTTTCGTTGTAATTCCCGGTGCCGACCTGAGTGATATACTTTATCTCGTCGCCCGTCCTGCGCAGTATCAGGCAAAGCTTGCTGTGTACCTTGAGACCGTCAAGTCCGTAGATCACATGACAGCCCGCGCGTTCGAGACGGCGGCTCCACTCGATATTGTTCTCCTCGTCGAAGCGCGCTTTCAGCTCTACAAGAACATCGACCTGCTTGCCGTTCTCCGCAGCCTCTACAAGGCTCTCGACCACCTTGCTGTCGCTGGCGAGGCGGTAGAGCGTCATCTTTATGGATATCACAGCCGGGTCGTGAGCCGCTTCGTTCAGCATCATAAGGAACGGACGTATGCTCTGGTACGGGTAATGCAGCATCTTGTCCTCTTCCTCTATCTGGTCGAGTATGGAGCGCGACTCGTCAAATTCAGGCGATCTCTGCGGGTGACGCGGAGCGTAGAAAAGCTCCGTCCTGCTGCGAAGCTGGTCGCATATACCGGAAAAGAACGAAACATCGAGAGGTGTCTCATACTTGAATACCATGTTATGATCGAGCTTTATCTGCTCACAGAGCTTTCTTACCGTGTCTGCCTCGATATCGCCGAAGAACTCTATCCTTACGGGACACAGCTTTTTGCGCAGCTTTACGACCTCCGCCATGTGGTCACGGTAGTTTAAGTCCTCGTCGTAGATGCTGTCGGCGTCTATGTCGGCATTTCTGGTTATCCTCGAAAGCGCCGAATACCTGACCTTATATCCGCTGAAAACAAGCGGCAGACAGTGCAGGATAAGCTCCTCCGCGAGCATGAAGCAGCCCTTTCTGTCCGGAACGGGGATAAGACGCGGGAATACGGTGCCTCCGCACGGCACTATGCCTATTTTCAGCTTTTCGCTCTTTTCGCCTTTTCCGCCCTTCGAGGTCAGGGACGCGATAACGTATATCTCCTTATTGTGCAGGAACGGGAACGACTGCTTCTTGCCGACAACAAAGGTCGAAAGCAGCGGGAGGAAATCTTCCTTGAACAGATTTGTGATGTATTTCTTTGTTTTATCGCTGATCTCCGAAAAATCAAGCAGAGTGATCCCCTGCTCGCCGAGCTTTTCTATCAGCGTGTGATATACCTTGTCCCTTCTTACGCTCAGCTCGCGCACACGGTCACAGGCGGCTATGATCTGCTCGCCCGGGGTCATCTTTGTCTTGTTGTCGCGGCTCTCGCTGTCAAGGAGCATCTGATCGTGAAGGCTTCCGATGCGCACCATGAAGAATTCGTCAAGATTGCTCTGGAATATCGACAGGAACGACAGTCTTTCACAAAGCGGCAGTCTGTCGTCCTCCGCTTCCTCCAGGACACGTTCGTTGAATCTCAGCCATGAGAGCTCTCTGTTTTCAAAAAAAAGGTTTTCCATACTCGTTACCTCGCTAATATCTGTATACTTTAATTTTATATCCTGCGAGCGTTTTTGTCAAGATGATTATGATAATTTACCTGCATTTTATTGTTCAAACTGTATAATATTTTCAACATTCAGAATTAAAATATTGACTTTTGAGTAAAAATGTATTATAATAGATGTGAATTTTGCGAAAGGAGGGCATATTGCATGAATATGATACCAACGTTTGATCTCTGTTCATTCATACTCCTCTCCTTTTTTCTTGCGGCTACATATTTCCGCAGAATGACACGCGGCAAGATAAATCAGTACTATATAATCCTTCTTATCATCTGCCTGCTGACCTGCTCCTTTGACATATTGGCGATATTCCTCGACGCAAGGCATGACCCGGCTTTCGCGGCCCTGCAGTTCACGGCACACTCGGTGTACCTGTTCCTGCACAATATCACACTTCCGCTCTATTTCCTCTATATAATCGCACAGACCGACACCTTCCACCGCTTCGGCAGGGTCAGCGCGGAGATATGGTTCTTGCTGGTGCCGGCGGTCGGATACGGCGCGGTCATGGCACTGAACGCTTTCAACGGCATGGTGTTCACGCTGGATAACGGCATCTATGTACGCGGCTGGTTCATGAATGTGCTGTACATCATAAGCGCTCTGTGGTCTCTTCTCTGCATTATATATCTTATCATATACCACAGGCTCTTTACGCCTGCCGTTCTTGTCGGTCTTCTGAGTACATTCCCGCTAATGGCTGTTGCTGTTGTCGTTCAGATGCTTGACCACAACATACGCATTGAGATGTTCGCCATAACCGTAGGGATGCTGTTCATCGCGACATTTATCCAGCGCCCCGAAGCCGTCATTGATTTCAACACGGGCATCAATAAATTCAATGCCTATGCCGTGGATATGAAGCGCGGCTTCCATAACAAGAAGAAATTCGATGTGATCCTGATAAATATTGCCAATTTCCTGTCCATACAGGAAATACTGAACTACGAGAGCGCCAACCAGCTCCTGCGTATGATCGCGGATACGATATCCAAGATAACAAAGCGGTCAAAGGCTGCTGTGGAGCTGTACTATCTGGACAAGGGCAGATTCCGCGTCTTTGTCGATAACCGCAGCCGTGACCGTTCCGATTATCTCGCAGAGTCCATAAACGCAGCTCTTAAACCCAAGCTGCCCCTCAACGGAATGGAGATCGATCTTGTTGCTTATGTCTGCATCGTGAAATGTCCCGAGGAAATACACGATTTCGACACCCTCATCGAGTTCGGCAAGGACCTCTCAAAGTTCAGGTTCAGCGGCAAGGTGCTTTATGCCGCGCAGATGCTCGATCACAGCAAATACGACCTTATGAGCAGTCTCGACAAGATCATAAACGAGGCTATACTGAACAACAGGTTTGAGGTCTACTATCAGCCGATCTATTCCGTAAGCGAAAAATGCTACCGCTCGGCAGAAGCGCTGGTCAGACTCTATGACGAGCATTACGGCTTCATCTCGCCCGCCATATTCATTCCAGCCACCGAAAGAACAGGCACGATAATCACTATCGGAAGGTTCGTTTTCGAGGAAGTATGCAAGTTTATCGCGAGCGAGGAATTCAAAAACTCAGGCCTCGATTACATCGAGGTGAACCTGTCCCTTATGCAGTGTATGCAGGGAGGTCTCGCGGGCGATCTGTTGTCGATAATGAAAAAATACGGTGTCAGACCCGAACAGATAAACCTTGAGATCACCGAGTCGGCCGACTCCGAAACCCAGAGCATCATAGCGGAAAACATCACGGAGCTGCTCAAAGCCGGTATTACGTTCTCTCTCGATGATTTCGGAACGGGCTACTCCAATATGCAGCGAATGGCTTCTATGCCGCTGAAAATCGTCAAGCTCGACAAGACATTCGTTAATATGAACGACAATCCGAAGCTCCTTATCGTGGTGCAGAATACCGTAAAGATGCTTAAAGCCATGAATATGGAGATAGTCGTTGAGGGCGTTGAGACAGCGGAGCTGGTCGAGCGGTTCACTCTGCTCAACTGCGAATACATTCAGGGCTTCTACTATTCCCGCCCGCTGCCGAAAGACGATTTTGTCGATTTTCTGAGAAAAAACAACACATTATCACCTGTCACTGTCGAATGACCTCTCCGGGACTCCGCGAAACCGCGGAGTCCTTTGTATAATATTTACAAATATCCGATAAATTTCTATAATATGTTACAAAATTTTGTGCAGGTGCTTGAAATAAATGCTTATATATGGTATATTTAATGTAGGTTATTATATAAAAATAACCGTGGTTTGTGTTTTGAAAAAGGCAACCTCTGACCACCTGCCGCAGCGCAGATGAACATGATACGACATACCCCGGCAGACCCAAAGCGAACGGCTCATACCGTACGCCCGGCCAGCATAAAGGATCGGTCAAAGTGTTCGGAGGCAAAACG
>CAMVBT010000224.1 GCA_947165805.1 uncultured Clostridia bacterium | reverse complement strand
GAAGACATCGCCCGGGCGCACATCTCCTACGGGGACCGTGACCTCCGCGCCGCCACGCTCTATGACTGCCGTGTCCGGGGCAAGCTTCATCAGGCTTTTCAGAGCGTCGGTGGTCCTGCCCTTTGAGTAGGCTTCGAGAGTCTTTCCTACGGTTATCAGCGTCAGTATCATAGCTGCGGACTCGAACCACAGATCCATCATGTCGCTCATGAGCCGCTCATGGTCTCCCGCTGCCGCCGTCATATCGAACAGCACGAACACGCTCCACACGAACGAGACTCCCGAGCCCATGGCTACCAGCGTGTCCATATTCGGGGCGCGGTGGAGCACGGCATTGAAGCCGCTTATGAAGAATTTACGGTTTATCAGCATAACGACCGCTGCGAGTATCATCTGCAAAAGCGCCGCACCGGTGTGGTTGCCGTCGAGGAACGGCAGCGGCAGTCCGAGCATATTGTGTCCCATGGACACATACATAAGCGGCAGAAGTACGCAGGCCGAGGCTATGAGCCGCCTGAGCAGCCTTGGGGTCTCGGTGTCCCGCAGCTCGTCGGTTTCCGCGGCGGCGGGCTTTTTCGAGCCCTTGACCGACGCGCCGTAGCCCGCGGCCTCGACTGCCCTGATGATCTCTGCGGAGCCGGCGCTGCCCTCGACGCCCATTGAGTTCGTCAGCAGGTTCACCGAGCAGGACGTGACTCCCGGCACGGCGGAGACCGCTTTTTCGACCCGGGCGCTGCACGCGGCGCAGCTCATTCCCGTTACATTGTATTGTTCCATATCGTATTTCTCACTTTCCGGATATATTATATCATTTTTGTTATGTATTGTCAAACAGGTTGACAACAGGGCGAAACTGTGGTAAAATTTCATTTGGTATAATATCAGAACCACGAAAGAAGGGATCCGATGCACAAGGAATTTTTAATGGGAAACGCCGCCATAGGCAGAGCCGCGATAGCCGCGGGTCTGAACCTCATAGCGGGATACCCCGGTACCCCGTCCACCGAGGTGCTTGAGACCGTCGCAAAGAACAACGACGGCTCGCTGTATGTCGAGTGGTCGGTAAACGAGAAGGCGGCTCTTGAGACCGCGGCAGGCGCGGCTTACTGCGGCGCGAGAACAATGGTCACGATGAAGCAGGTCGGGCTCAACGTCGCGTCCGATCCGCTGATGAGCCTTGCCTATATCGGCGTAAAGGGCGGTATGATAATACTCGTCGCGGACGACCCGGGTCCCATATCCTCGCAGACCGAGCAGGATACCCGCACATTCGCCGCGTACTCGAAGCTCCCGTGCTTTGATCCGTCCTCGGTGCAGGAGGCTTACGATATGGTGGAGGAGGCGTTCGCGCTTTCCGAGAAATACCATACTCCCGTAATCCTGCGCCCCACAACAAGAGTATGCCACGCCTACGCCTCCACAGACGTCAAGGACAAGAGCGAATACAGCGTGAACAAGCCCGAGGGATTCGTGCGCGACCCCTCGAAGTGGGTCATCTTCCCCCGGCTGTCCTATAACGCCCATATAAATATCGAAGCCCGAAATGTTAAGCTGGGCGGGGAGCTTTCGGACAGCGGCAGGAACACCGTAACACCCGCTTCCGACGCTGTCTGTCGGAAGGGCATAGCCTCTCACGGGGCGAGCTTCATGTATATAAAGGACGCTCTCGAAGGGCAGCAGGCTCCGAGGCTCTTCAAGGTCTCGAACCCGTTCCCGTTCCCGGAGAAGGCGGCTCTCGCGTTCCTCGACGGGCTGGACGAGGTGCTCTGCATAGAGGAGCTCGACCCTGTCATAGAGCGCGGGCTGACATATATCTGCGGCAAGCACGGGCTGAACGTGAAGATACGCGGCAAGCTGACCGGCGACGTGAAGAATGCCGGTGAGAACACCTGCGGCTCCGTGACTGCGAACATAGCCGCGTTCATGGGCACGGAGGCTCCGGCTGCCGTGAAGGCGGAAACTCCGCCGGCTCTGCCGGTAAGACCGCCTGTGCTGTGCGCGGGCTGCCCGCACAGAGCATCGTTCTTCGCGGTCAAGGAGGCCATGAAAGGCAAAAAGTCCGTGTTCTGCGGCGATATAGGCTGCTACACCCTCGGTAACGCCATGCCCCTCGATATGGTGGACACCTGCCTGTGCATGGGCGCGGGCGTGAACATCACGCAGGGCATAGGCCGCATAGAGCCCGATACTGCGTGCTTCGCGTTCGTGGGCGATTCCACGTTCTTCGCCTCTGCGATCACCGGAGCAGTCAACGCAGTTTACAATCAGGCGGATATGATCCTCGTGATACTCGATAACTCCACCACAGCCATGACCGGACATCAGCCTCACCCCGGCACGGGCAGGACCATGATGGGTCAGGTCGTAGACAAGGTGAGTATCGAAGCCGTTCTTAAAGGCGTGGGCGTAAGGACCGTCGAGACGGTCGATCCTCTCGACCTGAAAGCCGCCGTCGAGTGCGTGAAGCGCGTGTCGGCGGAAAAGGGCGTAAAGGCGATAATTTTCAGATCGCCCTGCGCGGTGCTGATAAAGCCCGGAAGACCCGCCGTCATAGACGCAGGCAAGTGCGTGAACTGCAAAAAGTGCATAAAGTCTCTCGGCTGTCCGGGAATAGTGACACGCGGCGGTAAGGTCGCCATCGAAAACTCGCTCTGCACGGGCTGCGGGCTCTGCTCACAGGTATGTCCCGTCGGCGCGATAAGCGTAAAGGAGGGCGGCAAGAAATGAAAACGACAAATATAATGCTCTGCGGTGTGGGCGGTCAGGGCATAGTCCTCACATCGAAGCTCATAGCGGCGGCAGCCGTGGAGCGCGGCATACCCGTAAAGAGCGCCGAGACCATAGGCATGGCACAGAAGGGCGGCAGCGTGTTCAGCTTCCTGCGGCTCGGCGAGGGAGCGGCAAGTCCCATGTTCCCCGAGGGCAGTGCCGATATCCTTATCGGCTTCGAGCCCGCCGAGGCTGTCAGAATGTTCCCGTATCTGAAAAAGGACGGAGCAGTGATAGTCAACACTCACCCGATAATGCCCGTTACGGCGGCGCTTACGGGGTCGGACTATGACGGCACGGATATGCTCGGATATCTTGAAAGGAACGCCGAGCGTGTCATAAAAATCGACGGTGACAAAGCGATAGAAGAGATAGGCTCGCCGAAGGTGCTGAACATGGTCATGCTCGGCGCGGCGGTGGCGACGGGGCTTCTGCCGTTCACGCTCGGAGAGATTGAAGAGACGATGAAGGCGACCGTAAAGCCTCAGTTTGTCGAGCTCAACCTTAAAGCGCTCAGATATATCAGCTTATAACAGCAGAAAGGACGTAACAAAAATGCAGATCACCGAAAAACAGCTCGAACAGGTAAACAGCCGCATAAAGGCTCTTGTGAGCGCGGGCAGCTTCTACGGCAAAAAGCTCGCGGCTGCGGGCATCACCGAGGTAAAGACTCCCGAAGATTTCCTTAAACTCCCGTTCTCGGAGAAGAAGGACCTCCGCGACGCGTACCCGCTCGGGCTCATGACAGCTCCCGAGGAGGAGATAGTGCGCATACATTCTTCCTCCGGCACGACCGGCACTCCCGTTATCATTCCCTACACAAGAAAGGACGTTGACGACTGGGCGACCATGTTCGCGCGCTGCTACGAGACTGCGGGCATCACCAATAAAGATCGCATACAGATAACCCCCGGCTACGGCCTCTGGACTGCGGGTATAGGCTTTCAGGCTGGCGCGGAGAAGCTCGGCGCCATGGTAATACCCATGGGACCCGGCAATACCGATAAGCAGCTCGAAATGATGATAGCCATGGAATCCACGGTCATCTGCGCTACCTCGTCCTACGCTCTGCTGCTTGCCGAGGAGATACAGAAGCGCGGCATACGCGACAAGATCAAGCTGAAAAAGGGCGTTATCGGCTCCGAGCGCTGGAGCAAGAAAATGCGCGAGCGCATAGCCGCGGAGCTCGGCATCGAGCTTTACGATATTTACGGCCTCACCGAGATATACGGCCCCGGTATAGGCATAAACTGCCCCGGCGGTGAGGGTATGCATTACTGGGACGACTATCTCTATCTGGAGATCATCGACCCCGCAACAGGCGAGCCCGTTCCGGACGGCGAGGAGGGCGAGATAGTCATTACGACTCTCGTCAAGGAGGGAGCTCCGCTGATCCGCTACCGCACGCACGACCTTTCCCGTATTATACCGGGCGAGTGCAGCTGCGGACGTTCGTACCCGCGCATAGGCACGATAATGGGACGCACCGACGATATGATGAAGATAAAGGGCGTGAACGTGTTCCCGAGCCAGATCGAGGAAATACTCGGCAGCTTCCCGGAGATATCGAGCGAGTATCAGATACGCATTTCGCACCTTGACGGCAAGGACACCATGCGCATATACGTCGAGACCACCGGTGATATCGACTTCGACGACCTGACAAAGCGCATAGCCGAGCGCGTCAAGAGCCGCATAGGCTTCACGCCTATCGTCAAGGCCGTGGAGGTGGGAGTCCTGCCGCGCAGTATGAAAAAGACCGCCCGTGTCATTGACGAGCGGTACGACGAAAATTGACAGTTAACAGGTTACAGTTAACAGTTAACAGTTGTGGAGCCACCTGCGGCGGCGTATCGGTATTGTGAAGAGATACTGATATTATCGGTCATCTGATAAAGAATTGATATAAGTCTTGACTTTGCGGCGGGAAATATGTTATAATTCAAAGGCAGACTAAACCAGGTGGACGCGCGATTTATCGTGAGGAAAGTCCGGGCATCACAGAGCAGGGC
>CAMVBT010000223.1 GCA_947165805.1 uncultured Clostridia bacterium | reverse complement strand
ATAGAAGCCCGAAAGTATCTCGGGCATATCCTTTTCGCTTCTGCGGGTGCTCATACCGTCCTTTTTCGGAGCGCGTCGCGCCATGAAATCGAGTATCTTGTCAATATCGAGCTCAATGCCCGAAGGAAGTCCGTTTATTACTGCCCCGATACCGGCGCCGTGTGATTCGCCGAATATAGAGACCGAAAGGTTTCCGAAATTCAGTTCAGATGACATCAGCCTTAACTCCGAGAGTTACAAAGTCTTTGAAGAAATCGGGGTAGGACTTGGAAACACAATCCGCTCCCCGTATTATGACCGGCTCCGTGCAGCGCTGTGAGGCTACCGCGAGAGACATCGCTATCCTGTGGTCGTTGTAGGTCTCGCATACGCCGCCGTGCAGTTCTTTTACGCCGTGTATAGTCAGGAAGTCCTGACAGGCTTTTATTTTCGCGCCGAGTCTGTTCAGCTCGGTGCTTATCGCTTCAAGGCGGTCACATTCCTTTATCCTTAGCCTGCCGCAGCCGGTAATGTGAGTCGTTCCTTCCGCGAAGCACGCCAGCACTGTCATTATCGGCACAAGGTCGGGTATGTTCTCTGCATCGACGTCGAATGCTTTTCCGCCGTTTCGCGCCAAATCGAGGGTGATCTCTATAATTGCCCGGTCGCCCTGAACGCTCTCATAGTTCAGATTTACGGGATCGGTCCTGCCTCCGATAGCGTTCGCGACAAGGAAGAACGCCGCCTGCGACATATCTGCTTCGACAGTATATTCACGCGGCTTGAACAAAGAGCCCGCCCTGATCCTGAAATCGTCCTCACCGATATCCACGTGACAGCCGAATGTGTTCATCACGTCGGCTGTGAGCTCCGCGTAAGGGCGCGACTGTAATTCGGACGTGAGCTTTATCCGGCAGTCCGTGCCTGTAAGCGGCAGCGCGAGCATATAACCGGTTATGAACTGGGAAGAGATATCGCCCGTGACCGGGAATTCGCCGCCCGTGAGTTTCCCGTTTATGGTGTACGGCATACTCTCCGTATCAAAAGTAACGCCGTGCTTCGGAAATTCCTCAAGATACGGCGTTATCGGGCGGTTCGGCAGATTTGCCTTTCCTCGGAATGTTGTCTTTGTGCCGAGAGCGGCGGCTATCGGTATCATGAACCTGAGTGTAGAGCCGCTTTCCCGGCAGTCTATGTCTGCAAGCGCGGCAGGCGAGGCGATACCTTCGGTAACAGCTTCACCTCTGCTGTATTCGATGCTTGCGCCGAGGGCTTCAAGAGCGTCAATTGTCGCGTGTGTGTCCTCACAGTCGAGGACATTGTGCAGAATGCTGCGTCCGTTCGCGAGAGCCGCGCATATCAGAGCCCTGTGTGAGATGCTTTTTGACGGGGGAACGGTTATTTTTCCGTTCAGAAATCCCGGTGTTATTCTTATATCCATATATTTACCCGGTTATGAGCCTGTGATATTCGTTGACGGGCATTTTTACGATGTCCGCTTTGCCGACGGTCTTGCAGAGTATGATGTTTATATCATCAGAGAAGCGTTTCTTGTCGTTCACGGAGTTTTCAAACAGCATCTCCGCGGGGATATCGACACTGTACGGGAGTCCGTTGGCTTCAAGACAATCCCTGAGCCTGCCGCCGATGTTTTCCGTTATAAGCCCGTGTTTTTCTGCGGCTCTCGTGATGAGATACATTCCGACGGCAACGGCTTTACCGTGTGAAAGACCGCTGAAATTCTGCGTTTTTTCTATGGAATGACCGAGCGTATGACCGAAGTTGAGGATCATGCGCAGCCCCTTGTCATTTTCGTCGGTCTCCACTACCTGCCGCTTTATGTCAACGCACTCGGTTATCATTTCTTCGAGGTGTTCCTTTATATTTCCGGAAGCGATCAGTTCAAAGAGCTTTTCCGACCAGATCATGCCGTACTTTACAGCCTCTCCCATTCCGTCGTCAAAGAAATCCTCCGGCAGGGTAGAGAGCGTGTCGGTGTCGGAAATGACGAGCTTCGGCTGCTTGAAAGCTCCGACAAGGTTCTTTCCGGCGGGGATATCAACGGCTGTCTTGCCTCCGACGGAGCTGTCTATCTGCGCGAGCAGGGAAGTAGGCACCTGAACATAGTCTATGCCGCGCAGAAATGAAGCGGCTGCGAAGCCCGCAAGGTCTCCCGTAACGCCTCCGCCGAGCGCAAACAGGCTGTCCGCGCGGGTTATATTGTTCTTAGCGAGAGCGTCATAAACGCGAAGCAGCGTTTCATGGCTCTTGCTCTGTTCCCCGTGCGGGAATACGAATTCCGACACCTCAAATCCGGCGTTTTCAAGCGACTTTTTCAACGTTTCGCCGTACAGAGAGAAAACATTGTCGTCCGAAACTATCATAGTACGCCGGGACTTCAATACCCCTGCGGCATATCTGCCCGCGTCCGCGAGGAGACCGCCGCCTATCAGCACATCGTAGGTCTGTGAGGCTCTGACTGTGATCTTTTCCATAAATTATTGCTTTACTTCTTTCATAGTCTTGTTCTTGAGGAAGATGAACAGCTTCGGAGACACCTTTTTCAGTGCCTTTTTGGACCAGATGAAAGCGTCTTCCTTGAACTTTGCCGTTTTGTAGAGGAATTTTCTTGGATAATGCTTCGAGGTTATCTTCTTGTCGAGCTTTGCTTCCTTTTTCTTCGACTGTTCCTCGGGGAGTGCGTATATCGCCTTGTATTTCTTGACGAGCTTGTTGAAGTTGTAGGCTATATACAGGATATCGTACTTCGGATACTGCGGCATACGGAGCTGTACAGGGTCGTTCGGGTCAACGCTCGGGTCGATGAAGCCGCCGTCGCGAGCAGTCTTTTCAAGTATCGTCATAGGATACGGATAGAAGATATTCGGTATCACCTTGTCCACATCGAGCTTCGCGTTGAGCTTGATGGTCTCGAGTGACAGCTCGATCGTCTCATAAGGCAGACCCACGATGTTGTAAGTCAGTGCGGTTATCTTGTATTTTCTGAACCACTTTGCCTGCTGAATAAGCATATCGTTCTTCATATTGCGGTGCAGGTACTTGCGGCGGAATTCCTCGTTTCCGTTCTCAAGACCGATATCTATCATATAGCAGCCGCCGTCCTTGAGCATACTTACCATTTCCTCGTCGAGAACGTCGAAACGCAGGTTGCAGTTGAACGGAAGGTGTATTCTTTCAATATACATCGGCATGAATTCATAGAACCAGTCCTTGTACATATTGAAGATAGCGTCACGGAACTCGATGAACTTGATGAAGGGATACTTCTTCAAGAGCAGTTCAAGCAGCTCTATCGACTTTTCGGGGCTGCGGAAGCGGCAGTATTTCTTCTTATTGGGATAGATATTGCGGAACTGCGAGTTGCCGCAGTAAGTGCAGCTGAACAGACAGCCGCGTGAGAGCATCACCATTGCGGTGAAGTTCTTGGAGCGGTCGAGGTTCGGGTAATCGAACAGGTCGAAATCGGGGAAAGGCAGCTCGTCGAGGTCTTCGATAAGCGGTCTTACGGGGTTTTTCTTGTATGTCCCGTCGGGGAGGTTGTAGTGCATACTGAGTATGTCGGTGCGGTATTCTCCGTCGCGCAGACCGTCCATGAATTCGAGTATCGGATATTCGCCCTCGCCCTCGCACACTATATCTATGCCGCGTATCTTCGCGCACTCATCGGGAACGAGTATGGCATGATAGCCGCCTATCATTACCGGGATATCGGGCAGATCGTCATCGAGCCAGCCGCACATCTCGGTGATGAACGGTATAGCGGTGGTTCTTGCGGTAAATCCGATAAGGTCGGGCTCAAAGCTCTTTACCTTGTCTATGAATTCCTTATGCTCGGGCATATAGAGCTCATGATAGAGCTTGACATCATGTCCGCCGCCCTTTACTACGGCTGAAATGGACGCAAGACCCTCGCTGTAGTTTCCGAGCTTGTTCTTGCTGTACTTATCCTCCTCGAGAAAGTCAGGATAGATAAGAAGTAATCTTTTCTGTTCCGGCATTTTGGCTCTCCTTTTCTGTCTGCGGATATTATATGTTTATTACGAAAAGCGCATAACTATATATACAGTATATTGTACCTCAAATTCCCTGATATGTCAAGATATAATACATAAAAAACGAAAAAAAGAATAGCGGCGGAATAAAACGGGACAAAACTATATATATTGAAGAAAGAGAAATTTGATGAAAAGAGGGGCTTATGCGTACACGAAGAGGCATAATCAGGAACACAGCGCTCATGTTCGCGGCTATGTTCATATCAAAGGCGCTCGGGGCAGTGCTGAAAATACCGCTCGGAAACATTCTCGGCGGAGAGGGCATGGGCTATTTCACAACGGCTTACAGCATATTCACGCCGGTGCTGTCATTTGCCTGCGCGGGTATCCCGACGATACTTACGCGGAACGTGGCGGCTTATGCGGCAGGCGGCGAATACGAAAAGCTCTCCGGGCTGCGCAGGTGTTCACTTCTGCTGGCTCTGATGCTGGGGGCTGCGGGGACTCTGCTCATATATATTATTGCGTTTCCGTTCGTGGTTTATATAGCAAATTCACCCGACAGTCTGCCGGGAGTGCTTATCATTGCTCCCGCGACACTGTTCTGTTCGGTCACAGCAGTCTACCGCGGATATTATGAGGGACTGTCGGACACTCTTCCCACGGCCGTGTCACAGGTGATCGAGGCGACGGTAAAAGCCATGCTTGGCGTAGGGCTGTCTTATCTGGTCTACGCAAACGGTGAAGCTCTGTTCGGTTCCCGGAGCGCAGCGCTGCCTTACGCTGC
>CAMVBT010000222.1 GCA_947165805.1 uncultured Clostridia bacterium | reverse complement strand
GGTGGTGGTGCGGGGTGCGTATTCGAGGTGGGCAACCCTTGTGTCCCCCAGTCTCGAGCGGAGCGACCTCTTGTTCCCGTTCTCGAGCGCAAGCGACCATTCAGGCGAAGAAGAAGTCGCGGGTTATGGCGAAGATCTCACGGATCCAATAGCTGGGCATGGTGATGAGGACGGGGTCGGGGTCGGGGTAGATACCTGCCGCGTGGAGACCATTGAGCTTCGCCTGCCGGACGCCGCGGTAGATATGATAGCACTCACTCACGACAACGACATCCTGCGGGAGTCCCTCTGTGTCGATTATATTCTTCGAGAAGCGGATATTCTGTGTTGTATCGACAGACTGATCCTCAATGTATATGCGGCTTTCATCTATTCCGTCACGGACAAGGCACTTCCTGATGCATTCGGCTTCGGATATCTCCTCTTTGCTGCCCTTTCCGCCTGTGGCGATGCAGACCGCATCGGGGTGGGCTTTAAGATATTCCTCTGCCTTTCCTATGCGAAGCCCGAGCATAGGTGAAGGCTCGCCGTCAAGCACCATGCAGCCGAGGACGATCACCGTCTGCGGACTGCCGTCGGCAGAGACCGCGAGGGCGTTTTCCTCGCCGTGGTCCATCTCCGATATGATGAATGCCGATATCACCGCGAAATACACAGCGACCAGCACCTCAAAGCCCGCGCAGATCAGGAACACTGTCCGCAGAGGCTTTCTTTTCCGTATAAACGGGTAAACGGCGATCAGCAGTATCACGCCGCCAAAGTACGCGCAGCCGATGATATTGCCGTGATTGATCTGCCCGAGGCTCATTGTGTATATGAACGTGTACAGCAGGTTCGCGCAGAATATGACTATTACCGCGCGCAGCACCCATGACAGGATCGTGATTATTTTGTTCCGGGGTTTGTCTTTATCCATATTTACTTTGCACAGAGCTTTCTGAAGCGCTCCATAGCTTCCTTTGTGTTTTCGAGTGTGTTGAACGCGGTGAGACGGAACCAGCCGTCGCCGTTCTTGCCGAAGCCCTCGCCGGGAGTGCCGACCACTTCCGCCTCATTGAGCAGCTTGTCGAAGAAGTCCCAGCTTCCCATGCCGAACGGGCACTTGAACCAGATGTACGGCGAATTCTTGCCGCCTGTGTAGGTTATGCCGAGCTCGTCGAATGTGTCGGCGATGACCTTTGCGTTTTTCATATATTCGGCGATGACGGCCTTTGTCTGCTTCTGACCTTCTTCGGTGAACACAGCCTCGGCTGCGCGCTGAACGGGGTACGCCACGCCGTTGAACTTGCTGCCCTCACGGCGTATCCACAGGTCGCGGAAGCTGTGCTCCGAGCCGTCGGGAGCCCTGAGCATGAGCTCCTTCGGTATCACGGTGTAGCCGCAGCGCACGCCTGTGAAGCCCGCGGTCTTGGACAGCGAGCATATCTCGATAGCGCACTTTCTCGCGCCCTCCACCGCGAATATCGAGCGCGGGATCGACGGGTCGCTGATGAAAGCTTCATAAGCCGAGTCGTAGATGATGACAGCGTCGTTTTCGAGGGCGTAGTCTATCCATTCTCTGAGCTGCTCCTTATTGTAGGCGGAGCCGGTGGGATTGTTCGGCGAGCAGAGGTAGATGATATCCGCCTTTACGGACTTGTCGGGCATAGCCGCGAAGCCGTTGCTCTCGTCGGAGTTGGCGAAGATGACCTTTCTGCCGCCCATGACGTTCGCGTCGACGTAAACGGGGTATGCGGGGTCGGTGATGAGCACGGTGTTGTCCGCGGAGAGAATGTCGCCGATATTGCCGCAGTCGGACTTTGCGCCGTCGCTTATGAGGACTTCCTCGGGAGCGATATCCGCGCCGTTCTTCTTATAGTAGGCGGCTATAGCCTCACGCAGGAAGTCATAGCCGAGTCCGCTGTCCTCATAGCCGCGGAAGGTCTCCTTCACGCCCATTTCCCTTGCTGCCTTTTCCATAGCCTCAACGACTGCCGGAACGAGCGGAAGGGTCACGTCGCCGATGCCCATTCTTATGATCTTGTTGTCGGGGTGCGCAGCTATGTATTCGCGCACGCGCTTGCCTATCTCTATGAAGAGGTAGCTCTTCTTTAAATTCAGAAAGTTTGCGTTCATTTTTGCCATGGTGTTATGTCCTTTCCTGCAAGAAAATTTTCAGATACATTCATTATAGCATATAAATATGAAAAATGCAATAGCAGAAGAAAACTATAATTCGCGCCGAGCCTTCCGGGATATTAATGGCGGCGCGGGCTCCGCTCTTACAGCATATAAAGCCGAAAAAGCAATAGGGAAGAAAACAAAAAAATCAGCAAAGCTGTCCGGGACAATATGGGAGGAGCACGGGCTTCCGCGCTTTTAGCGCATAAATTTCAGTCTGCGGGTATTTTTTCGGGACTCCCCGAATAAAAAAACGAATGACCGCCAACAATGTTATTGCAAAACATACGACATCACGGAGGTCCATAATAATGACAAACAAAGAAAAGCTCACAGACATAGCCCTGCTGCTCGGCACGGCGTTCGCTATAATCGCGGCGCTGTTCGCGGACTTTGCCCGGGAGTGCTCCGGGCTGTATGACAGCACATTCCGGCTGCACATAATCGCCAATTCCGACTCACCGGAGGATCAGCGCATCAAGTACGCTGTCCGCGACTATATCCTCACCGATCTTTCCGGCATATTCGCCGGGTGCGCGACCGCCGCCGACGCTGAAGCGGCGGCGGCGGATAACGCCGCGTACATCGCAGCTCGTGTCGGCGGGTATCTCGCCGACAGAGAGTGCGATTACGCGGCGTCTGTCTCCGTCGGAGAAGCGAGCTTCCCCACAAGAGCCTATGCCGATCTCACTCTCCCTTCCGGCGAATACCGGGCTCTGCGCGTAGTTCTCGGGGAAGGCAAGGGCAGGAACTGGTGGTGTGTACTGTACCCGTCGATGTGTATAGGAGCCGCCGGAACGGAAAAGTCCGTACTGCCCCGCCGCGAGCTCTACGAGCGCAGAAAGCGGCTCGACCGCCTCACAGCCGACAGCCTGCGCACCGAACGCGGCGGCATAGAGTTCCGCTTTGCCCTCTACGATCTTATTAGGAACCTGTTCGGGAAATAGTATTTTTACAATTTTACTTCCTTCTCCCATTGCCTTTTTCTTCTTTTTATGCTATTAACGCTATTACTTTCAGCCTGATATCGTAATCTGTTCTAACCCGCATTATTAAAGGATTTCTCTGAAATATTCTAAAATCTGATATCGTATTTTCAGTTGACCAAAAGTAACTTTGTTGACCTCAGGTTGACCGAAACAATCAAAACAAGACAGTCGAATATTCTGCAACGGAGCGAGTGAGAGATCACCCGTTCCGTTTTCTGCATCGAATAAAGAATCGCGATTTAAGGCTTCCGGTACATTATGTAGGGATATATCATTACTCGCCTGTTCCGGACGGGGTAGAACGCAGTTATCAGCCGTTTTTCTTCCCGGATTCGTCCCGAAACCGAACAGTTACCTGAATTTACTCAACAACTTACGTCTAACAAGTAAGAGGTTTGTTACATTTCGATAAATATGCCGCCTGAAAATTTACAAATTTCATATAATTTGCACTTTCCCGTTGTAATTTCTGTGGCTTTGTGCTATACTGATAGTGCTACATAAAATATTCTAATACTTGCAAAATATATTACTTATATTTTGTGTAGCAGCAATTTAGAGCTTTGCATTTTTACGGGTGCGTAGCTCTATGGCTGCGCACTTTTTGTTTGCGCATAAAGATGACAGGAGGAAGTGCAATGAAAAAGTGGATCAAAAAGATAGTCGCGGGATTTACGGCGGCGGCATTGATGTTCGGCTCGGGAAGTCTGTTTCTCAAGAACAATGTTAATGCGTTGTATACATTAACGAGCGCAATTGATGAAGCAAGCGGATACGAGGAGAGTACTTCGCTTAACGGTCCCTCAGAAACCTCCCCATTATATGAGAGAGCGTCTACGGAATCGTACACATCCGTAAATGGTGAAACTATACCGGTCGTTACAAATGATAAAAGCGCTACTGTTATTATCTACGGCAGAACTACCTGTTGGAACTGCAATTCTACAGTAAGCAGTATAATAAACAGAGGGCTTGATAAAGTCGGAAAAATAAGATTTATATTTGTTGATGTAGATCGCAGTTCTGCTTCAACTGTAAAAAACTGGGCAAACCAAAAGGGCGGGAATATAATTTACTGCTATGATCAAACGGGTACCGCTTCCAATGACATGTGGTTTTACGCACGTCAGCTGCACGGTGACTCATCAGTAACTTTTCCACTGATCGTTATGCTCGACAGTGAGAGCAATGTAAGAAGTATTACGACAAATTATAAAATAGCGGCTGCGATTATCAACAGTTTGTTGGAATTCTGCAATGACGTTTCAGAACTGAATAGTTTAGCAATGAAGACAATGACAGTCAATCCACCAGCAAAGACTCAGTATCAGCTTGGTGAAGAATTGGAGCTTTCAGGCGCTTATATCAGGATAACGTATATAGATGGTACAGTAGAAAGTGTGCATTATTCTTATGCAGAAATCAGCGGTTTTGACAACACAAAGATCGGAACGCAGACTATAACAGTGTGTTATGCGGGTAAGACAGCAACTTTTACGGTAACTGTAACAGGTATTTCGCCGACCAAGCTCGACGTCGTTTCTAAACCTGTAAAGACCGCGTACCTCCTTGGTGAAGCCCTCGATCTAACCGGCGGTATGCTCCGCGTCACCTACAACAGCGGCAAGACCGAGGATATAGCGA
>CAMVBT010000221.1 GCA_947165805.1 uncultured Clostridia bacterium | reverse complement strand
GGACATCATAGCCGCCGCACAGTCCGCCGCCGGAGCAGCCGCGGACTTCATGCTGGCGTATGTCCCGGTGATAGCGGGAGTCACGGCGGCAGGCGGACACACGGGCTCGGCGGCGCTGTTCAGCTCGGTGGCGCTGACGGCGATACAGCTCCTCGCGCGGCTGACTTCGGCGGTGATAATACCGCTCACCGGCTGTATGCTGGGCATCACCGCGGCCGGGGGAGCTGACCCCGATCTGAAGCTCGACAGGCTTGGCGAGGGTCTGAAAAAACTGGTCGTATGGGGGCTCGGGCTTATGATGACGCTGTTTCTCGGCATTTTGTCGGTGCAGAGCCTCATAACCGCCTCTGCCGACAACGCAGCGCTGCGGACGCTGAAATTCACGGTGTCATCGACAGTCCCGTTCGTCGGCAGCGCGGTCTCAGAGGCTTTGTCCACGGTCTCGGGCAGCATAGCGCTGATGAAGTCGGGCATAGGAGGCTTCGGCATAGCCGCGGGAGCCTGTGTTCTCGCGCCCTCGGCGGTGTCCGCGGTATGCTGCAGGTTTTTCCTGTTCGCGGCGGGAGTGCTCAGCGACCTGTTCGGCTGCGCGGAGACCGGCAGAATGATAAAGGCTGGGGAAAACGTGATGTCGGTGGTGCTTGCGGTGCTTTCGTGCTTCTTTGTATTCATCACGGTCTCTACGGGGATATTGCTGGCATTCTGTCGTACATAGGACAAGAAAATATGAAAGAGATACTGATACCGATATGCGCCGCGGCACTTCTGACCGCGGTATATAAGGCTCTGTCGCCCGGCGGGAAGCAAAGCGCGCAGATAAAGCTGCTGGCAGCCTGCTTCTTCGCGGTCACGGTGATAAGGGCTGCCGCGGGAGCCGTCGGAGCGTGGGACATACCGGAGCTTGCGTTCACGGATGGCTCGTATAACGACTATACCGTCCGGATAACGGACACGTTAAAGGCGGAGACAGCCGACGCTCTGCGCCGCACGATAGAGGAGAGGCTTTCGGAGGAAGGCTTGTCTCCGGAAAAAATCTACATTGACGTACATATCGCGGACAACGGGCGCATATCAATTAATGAGATAAGGCTCGTATTCGCTGCGAGCACCGACTCTGTGCGGGCGGAGAGAGCCGCCGCAGCTGTCCGGAGCATAACGGGCGGTTCCGTCGCGGTGTACGCCGAGGTGCCGGGAGGTAGCCGATGAAGGCATTGATAAGTTTCGGTGAGATAAAGGAGCTGCTTCGTTCGGATAAGGGCGTGAAGATACTGTTCGCTGCCGGAGCCGTGCTGATACTGATGCTGGCGTTCGGAGGGCTGTTCGGCGGGAGCCGCTCGAAGACAGCGGATCCGGCCTCCGGAGCCGCGGAAACACTCGAACGGTATGAGAGCAGGCTTGAGCAGCGGCTTTCGGACATACTTTCGGAGATCGAGGGCGTCGGGAACGTGCGGGTCATGGTCACTCTCGACACGTCGGAGCAGACCGAGTACGGCAGGAGCGCGGATATGCGGCTGTCGGTCACGGCTCCGAAGGTCAGGGGAGTGATAGTCGTCTGTGACGGCGGCGACAGCGTTACGGTGCGCGAAAAGGTCGTAAACGCGGTGTCGGGAGTGTTCGGGATAAACACGCTGCACATAAGCGTTTCAAGATGATGTTCATTTATATTTAAAATATGCACATATAAACGGAGGAACTGTTATGAAACCAAAAAGAAGACTCAACCTCATCATCGGGAGAAAGCAGATAGCGGTAGCTGGGCTCGCGGTGCTGCTCGGAGCGGCGGTGTACGTCAATTACCTGTACTCGACGCCGAAGAAGGTGCAGACCGCCGAGCCGCAGTCCGCCGCGGAAACGGAGACCGCGAGATACGGCGAGATACGCTTCGTGGACTCGAAGAACGGAGACACGGACGTGACCGTGGCTTCTGCGTCGTCCGACGAATACTTTGCTCAGGCGCGCCTCGACAAGCAGAAGAGCCGCGACGAGTCCCTCGAAGTCCTGCGCAGCTTCTGGTACGGCGGCGACAGCACGAGCGACGAGCTTGAAGTCATAGCCGGGGACGTAAAGGCTGTCAGCGGCTACGTCGAGACCGAGTCAAAGGTCGAAAATCTGCTCAAGGCACAGGGCTTTTCCGATGCTCTCTGCTATCTCACCGGCTCCACCGCCAACGTCATAGTCCGGACAGAGGGTCTCGATACTGCGCAGGCTGCACAAATAAAGAGCACACTTTTAGGTGAAATTGCTATACCTGCCGAAAATATTACAATAGTTGAAATAAAGTAGTTGTACATTTTGAATTTTTGTGATATAATGTTTAATAATGCTTTTTCAGCATTCAACTATTGCAGAAATTCGGAGGTCACTATGGATAATCAGAACGGAAACATAAACGGCGCGCTCAAAGTCTCGGCCGCCGTGATCGTAAGCATCGCGGAGACCGCTGCGGCAGAGACTGAAGGTGTCGCAGTAAAGTCCGCGAACAAGCTGGCCGCGCCCGATGACGCGCCGTTCGTCTCGCGCTTCGTGTCGCCGATAAGGGTAAAGCTCAACGGCGATTCCGCGGCACTTAGCGTTACGATCGTCACGCTGGCGGGTTTCAGGGCTTATGAGGTAGCAAAGGCCGTTCAGGAGCACGTCAAGTCCTCCGTACAGAATATGACGGGGATCGCGGTCTCGAAGGTGAACGTAAGGATCGCGGCAGTAAAGTCAAAATAACCGGTGAGCCCGGCGCAAACGGTACATACCGCTGCGGCGGGCCGCTTGGCGTTCATAAGTTTGTAAAACAGGAATGGAAAAGACTATGGGAAATGAACTTACAAGACGTGAAATAAGGGAGGGCGTATTCCTCCTGCTGTTCCAGAGCGATCTTTCGGGCATAGACATCGATGAGACCGCCGGAGCGTGCGAGGAAGCCTACGAAATGGAAGTTACGCCGGAGATGATCTCGACCGCGAAGGCTGTAGCTGAGAAGTATGAGGAGCTGGACGCGATAATCGGACAGTACAGCGTGAAGCGCGTCGTCAGCCGTATCTCCGAGGTGAACAAGACCATACTGCGGCTTGCTCTGTATGAGATAAATCACCGCTCCGAAAGCATTCCGCCGAAGGGCGCTGTCAACGAAGCGATAGAGCTGTCGAAGAAGTACGCCGATAAGCAGGACAGCTCCTTCATAAACGGCGTTCTCGGCAATTATCTGAAGGCGGTGGGCAAAGATGCCGAATGAGCCTATGACCGTCACCGTGTCGCAGCTCAACCGCAAGATAGGCTATATGTTCCGCAGTGAGAGCAGCTTTGCGGATATCTGCGTGCGCGGCGAGATATCGGACCTCCGGAAGAACGAGAAATCGGGGCATTATTACCTCAAGCTCGGCGATGAAAGCTCTTCGCTGTCCGCGATAATATATTCGTGGAACAAGGAAGCCGCCGAAGGCCTCGAAAACGGCATGGAGGTAATAGCCCGCGGCAAGGTCAGTGTGTATGAGCCTTACGGCACCTACTCGCTCCAGATAGCGTCTGTGCGCACCGAGGGCATCGGAGCGCTGTCGGACGCCTTCGAGAAGCCGAAGATAAAGCTCGGCGAGGAAGGTCTCTTCGAGCAGAAGCGCGATATACCCAAGACACCCTCGCATATCTGCGTCATAACCTCGGAAACGGGCGCGGTGCTGCAGGATATCAGAAATGTTCTGAGCCGCAGATGCCCGCAGGTAAGAGTGACACTGATACCTACGGCTGTTCAGGGCGATCAGGCTCCCGCGTCGATAGTCTCGGCGTTCCGGAAAGCCAACAGTCTCGACTGCGACACAGTCATTTTCGGCAGAGGAGGCGGCTCGTCGGAGGACCTGTCCGCGTTCAATGACGAGGCCGTGGTGCGCGCGATATACGGGAGTATCCACCCGACCATATCGGCGGTAGGACATGAAACGGACTTCACGCTCGCGGATTTCGCGGCGGATATGCGCGCTCCCACACCCAGTGCCGCCGCGGAGCTCTCGGTCCGTGACAACGCGGAGCGTCTGCATGAGCTCGAGGAAAAGTGCGCGGCGGTGCATCGTATGCTGTACCGCATAGTTGACGCGAGAACTGCTGCCGTGACATTCACGGAGCGTGAGATAAAGCTGAAAAGCCCCATGATGCGTCTCGCGGCTGAGGAACAGCGCCTCGGCAACGTCAGCGGGCATATAAAGCGGAGCCTTGACGGTCTTATCTCGTCGAAGGAGCGCGCTTTCCTCGGAAAGACCGCGGTGATAGAGGCGCTCAATCCGCTCGCGGTGCTGCTGCGCGGCTATTCGATAACATACAGCGGTGACAGGGCGGTAAAAAGCTCGGACGAGCTCAAACCCGGTGACACCGTGAAGATAAGGCTGTACGAGGGCAGTGTGACTGCCGAAGTGAAAGAGACCGGAAAATAAAAGGACCATATCTGGAGGACTACATAATATGAAACGACTTTCCTGCACAACTCTCATACTTGCAATGCTGCTGGCGCTTTCTGCCTGCGGCAAGAAGCCCGAAACTCCTGCCACGGCGACTTCCGCTCAGAATACGGCAGCGGCGGTGACCGCTGCACCGGACGATGCCGGTGCCGGGAACAGCGGCGGCGCAGATGCCGGAAGCACGAAAGAAGCCAAGGCTCCCGTGATACCCGGAGTTCTGTACGCGCTGAACCTGAAGGACGGCGAAAAGCCCGTTGTGAGGGGAGTGAGGCTGAGCGGCAACTTGGCCGGTACGGGAGAGGAAAATTCCGTAAATCAGAAGCCGATATCCGACAGCGATATCCGCTTCATATTCGAGTTGAATGAAT
>CAMVBT010000220.1 GCA_947165805.1 uncultured Clostridia bacterium | reverse complement strand
CACATTCCTTGATGTCAAGCTCATTTCGTCCTTCGGACGAACAAAAGTGCAAGGAAAATCCTAAAATATATAAATTTTCCTTGCACTTTTGCAGCCAATAAATTGCTTCAAGCTGCGCTATGAAGCAATTTATTGGTTGATGAGCAGACATTAAGTATCTTTAACATCTATAATTATACCGTATCATCGCTTCCATTTCAACCCGCGGAGCACAAGCGGTATAAATTACGGCGCAAGCGGCAGGCGGCACGGATTTACAAACGACTGTGAAATTGGTATAATAATAACATAGAAATACTGTATAATTCCCATATTTACAAAATTATCCGGAATTGGTATAATATAAATATAGTTACTCTATACAATGTATCAGCGAGGTAACACTATGACGAAACGCAGAACTGTGATCATCATATCGGCCATAGCGGCAGTCGTGGTCATTGCCGCCGTGATCGTCATTCTCATACTGATGAACGGCGGGTCCGAGAGCTATGATAACATAAACGTCAGGGAGATAGTCGGAGATGTGACTGTCGAGAACAAGGGCGACGTTTACAAGGCATACACGAATATGAAGCTCAGCGGGGGCTTCGCTATGACGACAGCCGCGCAGAGCCACAGCTATATGTCTCTTGACGACGAGAAATACGTCAAGCTCGAGGAAGAGAGCCGCGCGAAATTCGAGTCCGCAGGTACCGGAGGCAAGTCCACCTCTATACTGCTCGAATACGGCCAGCTCTCCAGCGAGATCGTAAGACCGCTGCGCGCCGGCGAGGGCTACACCGTCACCACACCCAATGCCGTGCTTTCCGTGCGCGGGACGCTGTTTATCACGAAAGCCCACAAGGACTCCGACGGCAAGTGGCTCACCGATGTGTACACATTCGGAGGCTCCGTTTCCAGCCACCGCATACTGCCCGACGGAACGCCCGTGGACGAAGATGTCCGCATAAACGCCGGATATAAGGCCACCGTCAGAACGGACGATGATACCACATACTACATACAGGAAAGCGCCGACCGGCCCGACGACAACGTAGACCCTATCAGCATAGGGGAAGTGGATACCGACGTTCTCGCGTTCGTGTACGCCGCAGCCGAGGGCGGTCATGATGTGTGCTTCACGCAGACGCAGATCATGAAGGAATTTGAGGAGCGCGGCAAGGATATAACGCAATACACCTCATACCGCACAGGAAAGGCTCTCACCACGCCCGCGGAGACCTCCGCGCCGGAAAGCGAGCCTGCGGACGACGAGACAAGCGGATCCGAGGAGGACACTTCTGCCGACGAGACCGACGCTCCCGGGGAAACCTCCGCAGAGGAAGAGACCTCCGACACCACCGATGATACTTCCGGTCAGGGCGATCATACGCCGCCTGCCGTTCCCACTGTACCGGGAACAACGACAGCCGGAAACGACGATACAACTATACCTTCCGATGTGACGACAGGCACGACAGCGGCTCCCGATAACGTCACACCTCCGGGGCAGACAGAAGGCGCCGGAGAGCAGATAACTAACGCTCCCGACGAGGAAAACACGCCTCCGGAAAGTGTCAGCGTCCCGGAGGACGAGACACCCGCGGACGACGATACCACATCGGAGCCCGGAACCACCACGGGCGATGAAACGGAAAAACCGGAAGACGACGGGCAGGAGACTACCGCCGATACCGAAGATACCGCGCCCGAAACGACTACGGCGGACACCACCGATGCAGAGACCACGTCAGAAGCAGAAACAACAACAACAAAGGACTACGAGCTGCCCGACGCGCCCGTTATCACCACGAGCGGTTCGTCTTCTCCCACGCCGGAGCCCGGGCCCTGCAGCCACTCTTATGTGCTCAAGAATATTGTCCTGGTATCCGGAGCCGGCAGTTCGGCAGTATTCTCCGCAAAGCTCATCTGCCCGAACTGCGGTGACACCGTTACCGTAAGCGCGGCGGCTTCGGAGTTCAAGTCAAACTCCGACGGAAGCATCGAATATAAAATAATCTTCGTATACAAAGGAAAGTCCTATACAGGCACATATATCGACGAGAGCGGCTCCGGGACGCCCTGCGACCACATCTACGGCCTGCATGATATCACACTTGTGTCCGGCAGCGGTTCGTCCGCCGCGTTCACAGCCACACTGACCTGCAGCAACTGTTCGGACGAGGTCAGCGTGACCGGCACAGTCACCGACTTCGCGACCCTCTCCGACGGCAGAACGAAGTACTTTATAGATTTCACCTATAACGGAGAAACATGGTCGGAAACATACATAGATACCGGCACCGCTTCCTGTGTGCATGACTATGCGATCACGTACGACGAGCCCGAATTCTTCACATTTACATGGAGCAGCGACCATACTTCCTGCGTAGCGAAATTTTACTGCAAGAAAGGCTGCGGAGCGTACAGGGAAGTTGTCTGCACCGTCGATCCGCCCTATACCACCGCGGACGGCACGGTATATACGGCATGGTGCGAGTTCGGCGATGAGACCTTCTCCGATACATACATCGAAACGACCGCACATGAATGGATCGTACCCGAGACCTCAATGAGCACGAGCGCCTCACTCGCTTTGACGTACAAATGGGCAAGCGGCTCTGAGCTGCCCGATCTCGGCTCCGACAACAGCAGCTACTACGCGGAGATATATGTATGGTACGGCGCGCCCACCGACCCGTATTCGGTATCCGACTGCTGGATAGCGACCGTTCCGTATGTCGCGGAGGAGGATATAACAGCGACAACGACCGAGTATGTCACCCTTACAGGCGGCTATTTCAACAGCTCGCTTTATCCGGCATTCTCCGGAACGGCGCCGACACTCTCGACGGGAGACACGGTAACTCTCGGCATCGAGATATACTCCCCCGACGGCACCGTTGCGAAGCAGATGGACGCTCTTGTATTCACGGTCAGCTGATAAGACGGTATGGATAAAAGCAAAAAGCTGCGGCTGGCAGCCGGAACAGTCATCGTGTTCATACTCGCGTTCGCAGCATCGTTCTGGGATATCTTCGCGCAGATCGACCTGAAAGCAAAGGATCTGCTGTATCAGCAGCCCCGCGGCGTGAGCCCGGACATAAAGATAATCGCGATAGACGACTCGGACGAGTCCCGGGCGGTGCTCGGGAATTTCGGCACATGGAAGCGCGACGTGTACGCGCGGGTCATCGAGACTCTCGGCGACTTCCCCGCGGTCATATCGCTGGACGTGCTCCTGCTGGGCGGTATCGACGAGGAAACGGACAACAGGCTCACAGAAGCGTGCCGTAACAGCGGCAGAGTCGTCGCCGCGGAGCATATCAACTACACCGCGAAGTATGAGTCCGGCGAGGACGGCTACGGCTACATCGACTACGCGCATATCGACTCGGTGAGCAAGCCGATACTCGACGGCAGCGCGGAGCTGGGATTCGTGAATTTCCCGGTGAGCGAGGACGGCGAGGTCAGGAGCGTAATGCTGACGGAGAGCTTCGGCGGCGAGGATATGCAGAGCCTTGCCTGCCGGACATATACGCGCTACTGCGAGCTGAAAGGCCTCACGCCGAACGACCCAGCGCTCGACGAGGCGGGCTGTATGTGGATAGATTACGCGGGCAGCCCCCGCGATTACGAATATGTACCGATAACCTCGGTGCTCGACGGCACTGTTGACCCGCGGGCGTTCAGGGACTGCATAGTGTTCGTGGGAGCCTACGAGACGGGACTGCGCGACGAGTACAGCGTTCCGGTCAGCGCCGAGCGTATGTTCGGAGTGGAGATAAACGCGAACGTGGTGCAGGCGCTTCTGGACGGGCGCTCGCCCGTTCCCGCGGACAGACTTCCCGCGTCGCTTATCTGCGCTGCCATAGCCGCGGCGGTGTTCATTGTCGCCGGGATACTTAAAGTGCATATCAGCACGCCGGTATTCATTTGCGCCGTACTGCTGTGGGGAGCAGTGTGCTTCCTGCTGTGGCAGTTAGGCACCATAATGCCGCTGATATACACGCCGGTATTCGCTGGTCTGGCGTTTCTGACGGAGCTTATATTCAACTACACCGAAGAAACGCTCGAAAAGCGCAGGATAATGAGCGCGTTCAGAAAGTACGTTGCTCCGCAGGTAGTCGAGAATATCGCAAAGAGCGGGAATTACAGGATAAACCTCGGCGGCGAGAGAAAGCACATAGCCGTCCTGTTCGTCGATATCCGCGGCTTCACGACCATGTCGGAAAGTCTGGAGCCCGAACAGGTGGTAGATATCGTCAATACTTACCTTAATCTCACCACAAGAGCGATATTCGCAAATGAGGGGACGCTCGACAAGTTCGTCGGAGACGCGGCCATGGCGGTATTCAACGCGCCGTTCGATCTCGACGATTATGTGTTCCGAGCGGTAAAGACCGCTATGGATATTAACGCGGGCAGCGCGGAGATAGAAGCGAAGTTCAGAGAGAAGTACGGCAAGAGCGTAGGCTTCGGCATAGGCGTGAACTGCGGCGACGCCGTAGTCGGCAATATGGGCTGTGATTTCAGAATGGATTACACCGCCATGGGCGATACGGTCAATACAGCAGCCCGCCTCGAAGCCAACGCCAAGCGCGGCCAGATACTCATAAGCAGCGAAGTCTATGAGCGCGTCAAAGACCGCATCACCGCCGAGCCCGTCGGCGAAATACCCCTCAAAGGCAAGTCCGTCGGCGTCTTCGTCTATTCCGTGACAGGAATGAGAGATCAAGCAGTCGCTCCGCTCGAGAACGGGAATAAGTAGTCGCTCCGCTCGAGCCCGGGGGAAAGAGGGAGAGTGTGAGGGAGGGAACCCCCTTTCTGAA
>CAMVBT010000219.1 GCA_947165805.1 uncultured Clostridia bacterium | reverse complement strand
TTCATTTTGCCATAGGGGGCTTTTTTGTGCTGTACGCACAAAATGGTGCAGTTCAGTAAAGCTGCCGGAGCTTTTTTATGTTCCGCACTTTTCGGACAGTTTTTTCCGAATATCTGTCCGGGGACGTTATAATTCAGACCTTGTGTTCCTGACTTTTCCGCAGGCTGTCAAGCAGAGCGGTGTACTCCGCGAAAACAGCTTCGTGATTGTCGCCGATATAACCGTAGTTGCCCTCTTTGGCCGCTATCTCAAGCGCTTTTGCGTGTTCGGAAAGAGTAACGGCTCCGATATTCATTGAGGTGCTTTTCAGTGCGTGGACGTAGGTCTCATAATCCTTCCAGTTCCCGGAGCTGTAAGCGTCCGATAAGACCTTTCTTTTATCGCTGCTCAGATATGTTTCTATCATTTCCGTGTAGAACTCCTCGTCGTTCATGCAGTAGCCCATTCCAATTTTCGTATCAAGCATCGGGAAACGCTCCGCAATTCCTGAAACCTCATCCGAAGCGGCTCCGGCGTTCTGTTCTTCCGGCTTTTCCGCGGTGGCTCCGGAGGGCTCCTTGTTTATCAGCTCTTTCGGAAGGTATTTACGCAGCATCTCTATCAGCTCGCCGCGGCGTATGGGTTTTGACAGATAATCGATGAAGCCCTTCCTGAGATACATCTCCTTCGCGCCGACGACAGCGTTGGCGGTAAGTATGACCACGGGCGTATCATTATTCGGGTGTTCGCTGCTTTTCATGCGCTCGAAGGTCTCGATACCGTCCATTTCCGGCATCATGTGATCGAGGAATATGATATCGTAATGCGTCTGTTCTATCTTTTCAAGACATTCTTTGCCGCTGTACGCGGTATCTATCCTGGCGCGGGTACGTTTCAGCATTCCTTTGACCACCTGGATATTCATCTCCACGTCATCCACAACGAGTATCGAGGCGTCATGAATGTCTATCTCGTCGGACTTTTCTTTCTTCTGTCTGAGGAATTCGTTGTACCTGTCGGAGAAATTGCCGACGGGCGTATCGTCCACGACCTTCTGCGAGAGGGTAACGCTGAATACCGAGCCTTTTCCGTATGTGCTCTGCACCTTTATCTCTCCGCCCATAAGCTTCACGAGCTTGTCGGTGAGCGGAAGCCCGAGTCCGGTGCCTTCTATGTTGCGGTTCTTCTTTTCATCGAGCCTTGCGAATTTCGTGAAGAGCTTGTCAATATCCTCCTGCTTTATTCCCATGCCCGTATCTGCCACTTCGATATACAGCATTACCGTATCGGCTTCACGGGAAAGCGCCTTCAAACACAGCGAGACCTTTCCGGACCTTGTATACTTCACCGCATTGGAAAGGAAGTTGTTGATTATCTGACGGAGATGCACCTCATCGCCGTAAAGCACGGAGGGTACGCTGCTGTCGATGTCCATGACAAATTTCAGACCCTTTTCCTCGGCTCTCGAGATCGTCATATTGCAGCAATCGTTGAGCACCGAGAATATCTTGTACTCAACGGGGATTATCTCCATTTTGCCCGACTCTATCTTGGAAATATCGAGTATGTCGTTGATGATCGAAAGAAGCGTCTGACTCGCGCTGGTTATGTTCAGCGCGTATTTGCGGGCGTCTTCGGTATTTCCGTCGTCAAGCTCGTCGAGAAGCATCGTGTTCATGCCCATTATGCCGTTGATAGGAGTCCGTATCTCATGCGACATATTTGCGAGGAACTGGCTCTTCGCCTGACTCGCCACGGCAAACTTGTCCGCAAGCTCGATCTCCTCCGTGACATCGGCAAATACCATGAGGAAGCAGTACGGCTCGCCGTATGTATCCTTTACGGAATTGAGCTTCACGGAATATGCGTTGTTGCCTTTCTTGTCCCAGAGTCTTGTCGAATATATCTCATTCGCGCCTTTCTCGAACATCATATCGATATCGGTCTCGCTGATGCTGAACAGGTCGTTCAGCTCGCGCTTTCTTCCCTTCGCGACGCTGTTTTCGGCGTAGACGTTCATTATAGCGATATTCCGGTCGGTGTCAAACACGATAACGCCCGCCTCGATGAAATCGAACAGCCTTTCAGTTACATTGCCGACGCTGATATCGAACGAATTGAAGACAGTCGCGCCGTACCACATAACTATGGTGCAGACTGCTCCGCCGATACCGGAGGTCGCTACAGCCGGCAGTCCGAAATTCGGGAAGAGCGTATCGGGAATGGTAAAAAAGAGCGTCGAGAAATTTGCCGCGAACAGCATCTTGAGAAACTGCCGCGAGCGCTTTACCCGGGTCTTTTTCAGCCATATAATGGCGATCGTCAGAAGAAGCGCGAACATCAGGGCTTCATATATACTGTGGATATTACGGTTCAACTGCCTCTGCGGGTTGGCAAAAAATCTGACATATCCGTCCTCGCGGACAAAAATGTCCACCGCTATATCCGAAAATATCATCAGATCGATCAGAGATGCCGCAATGGAGGAAATGCGTATACACCATGAGGCGCGTTTTCCGATCCTTGACATCTCCGTAACAACGAACACCTCATTCACGAGAAAACCGTCTATCGCGATCAGTCCCAATATCCTTATGTAAGGACACAGAGCCGTATCCTGCATCATTCCGATAACAGCATAGCTCATGCACCATACCGCGGACAGTATACCGTAGAAAAGCATATAATAACGGATATTACCGGTCGCTTCCTTGTTTCTCGAATAGAAGCTTATCCCCGCTACACCCGCGACAGTTCCGACTATAAGCAGCGCACAATTGTTAAGTATCCATATCACTGCCGAATCAATCCTTTCCGAGAGTCATAAGTTCTCCGAATATTATACAGGAAAAAACGCGAATTGTCAATTATTTATGCTTAAATGACATATCTCCTGTTGCGGATATGTAAATGATATGCCGCATACTCCTGAGGCAGGAAACAATAAAGATGCCCGTCTGTATGGCAGTTTACCGTACCGACGGGCATTTATTTATATTTTGCTGTTACTGAACTATCTCAAACATCCCCATAAAGCCGCGCAGCCTTGTCCCTATATCCGTCTCCGGCGGCAGAAGCGCCACAGCGACCTGAAAAGGCTCGGGACTGTCGGTATCGGTCTGCATCAGAAAGGCATAATCGCCCCGAACGTCTTTCACTACAAAATCATGCTGTTCCATAAGTATATCTGTCCCTCCTTAAATGCCGCTTGCTTTATTGGTATCATTGGACTTTTAACACAGATATGTCAGGCTCTTCCCCGCTTTACGCCGCGTCGGGAAGCGAGACATCGCCGTACTTTTCTGTCAGGTCGTCATAGGCTCCGACAGCCTTGTCAAATCGTCCGATAATATCATCATAAGCATACAGCCCGTCGGCGTTCTTTTCGATTCCCCTGAACGACAGCGCGAATACAGCCGGCGTTGTTTCCGCGTCAAGCAGAGTGAGGCTTCTCAGCTGTCCGACTGCCTGATACACAAGCTCGGCGGTGATATATTCTTTTCCGTCTCCGGAGCGCCATTTGCAGAAAACAAGCTTTACTCCGATAGGCGTTTTGCTCTCAATTGCATAAGGCAGAGTGTAGTCCTCTGCTTCAAGCGCCGCGAGGACACTGCCTACGTTCGAGTCATGCCCGCAGAGAAATGTGAACTTTCTGCCCTCGGTGTCAAGCTCGCTTCTGATCTCCTCCAGCAGCGGGTGCGCGACATTCACCGAAACGAGAGGCGCGGTGAACAGGACATCTCCGTAAAGATCCTTTATCTCGCTTATCTTTTTCCAGTCGTCCTCTGTGAGCTTATGACCGAAGGCGGCTTTTTCGCTGTCAGTCTCCTCGTAATACTGCAAAACGAGCGCATCGCTTATGCTACAGGCTGTTTTCAGCGAACCCTTCATTCCCGGCTCCGAGAAGTTTTCTACCACTATCTCTGTATCATCTGTCCGGAACTCCGTTATTTCACCTTTTCTGAACTTCTCCGAGTCCTTCATATCTATAACGTCTGCGAGCAGCGTATAATTGTCCGCAAGCCCCGCGATCTTATCGCTGAACATCGCGCTTATCTGCGCCCGTACATCGGAGGCATATTCGTCGGTAACAAAGGTGAACTGCGGCGTGAACACCGGGTCCATTTTGTCGAATTCCATGTGATATTCTACCTGCGTATTCGCGGTCGGGAGCAGCCCCGCAGAGAAATACCGCGCTGTGGCTATCGTGCGCTGCTTTGAATTGGCATATATCCTGACCTCGTTTTCATCGGGGTGATAATTCTCCGGGAACAGGCCCTCCTTTTCGAGACGCTTGCGGAAATACTGCCCCATTTCGGTCTCAAGAACGCCTCCGCGAAGCGAGAGCTCGCTCGGCTTCGACGACCAATCGAACCATTCGTGCGGCGTTATCGTGCCGAGCAGAGAATCGCCTCCGCTGAGGGGTGAGCGTATATTGTGGCGGCTGAGCACTACGACCTGCTCCAGCTCATAGCGGTCGGTATCCGGCAGGTTTTCGTTGATGACAGAAGTGCCTGCGGGTGTTTCCTGTTTCGCGTTGCCACAGGAGCATGTTTGTACGATGATAAATGCCGAAAGCAGCAAAGCTCCCATTTTTCTGATATTCATAGTCATTCCTCTTTTCATCTCTTCTTTCGGGGTGAGATATTTGTGCTCCGATCATTTCAGAGCATATTATATCACATAAAGCAGAAAAAATCAATGGTCGAAGTAAATATATTCTTCGCAAAGCTGACAAAGGAAATATCGGGGGCGCGGGCTCCGCGCTTATATCACATATTTCCGCAGTTTGCAAGCTTTTACCGACTGACAGACACTTATGCCTGCGAGACAGAAAAATACC
>CAMVBT010000218.1 GCA_947165805.1 uncultured Clostridia bacterium | reverse complement strand
GAAGAATTCGGACGGCGTAGGCCTTGCCGCGCCGCAGATAGGCATACTCCGCCGTGTCGCGGTGATAGATGTCGGCGAGGGTCCGATAGAGCTCGTGAATCCGGTAATAACATCTATGCGCGGCAAGCAGCACGAGGTAGAGGGCTGCCTTTCCTCGCCCAATCAGTGGGGCTATGTCGAGAGACCCGCCAAGGTGAAGTTCACCGCGCAGAACCGCTACGGCAGGGAATTCAAGATCGAAGGCACCGAGCTGCTGGCACGCGCTCTCTGCCATGAGATAGACCACCTCAACGGCGTGCTGTTCACCGACCTCGCGGACGAAATGGTCGATCCCGAGGAAATGGAAGAGAAGAAGCAGGAAAATAACAGAAAATAAGGAGCCCGGAATGAAGATCGTATTTATGGGAACGCCCGACTTTGCAGTGCCTTGTCTAAAGGCGCTGAGCGAAGCAGGACATGAGATCGCCGCCGTATTCACCCAGCCCGACAAGCCGAAGAACCGCGGCCATAAGATGATGCCCACGCCCGTCAAGGAGTGCGCCGAAGCTCTCGGCGTGCCGGTCTACCAGCCGGTCTCTCTGCGCAGGAATAAAAGCGAGGACGCAGCGCAGGCTATTGATGAGCTGAAACAGATCGCGCCTGACTGTATCGTGGTAGTTGCATACGGACAGATACTTCCGAGGGAAGTCCTCGATATCCCGAAGTACGGCTGCATCAACGTACACGCGTCGCTGCTCCCGAGATACAGAGGAGCCGCTCCGATACAGCACTGCATCATAAACGGCGAGAAGGAATCAGGTGTTACGACCATGTATATGGCGGAGGGTCTCGATACCGGCGATATGATACTCGTTGACAGGATAGCGATAGACGAAAGAATGACAGCCTCCGTGCTCCACGACCGCCTGTCGGAAATGGGCGCGAAGCTGATAGTCGAAACTCTCGCGAAGGTCGCGGACGGTACGGCTCCGCGCATACCGCAGACCGACGAGGATACCTGCTACGCCTCCATGCTGACGAAGGAGATGTGCAGGATAGACTTTTCGCAGCCGGCGGAAAAGGTATACGATATGATTCGCGGGCTGTCCGCAAGCCCCTGCGCGTTCACTATGCTCGAAGGAAAGCACCTGAAGGTGTATTTCGCGGAAAAGACGGACGTAAAGACCGATCTTCCGGCGGGAACTGCGGCGGACGACAGACTTGGCATTTCGTGCGGAGGCTCGGTACTGCGCCTTACGGACGTTCAGCCCGAGGGCAGCAGGCGTATGACCGCAGACGAATACCTCCGCGGAAAAAAAGTTCCAGCGGGTACCGTTTTCGGAGAGTAAAACAAGGAGGACATTCACATGGTATTGCTTGCAGGTCAGACAAGAGCTATACTTGATCTGTTTTTTGATGTTTTTGCGGGTAAGTACTACACCTTCGTGCTGATCGGTATGATACTGTTTGCTTTGTTCTGTCAGTTCAAAGTCAAAAGCACATTCGGCAAATACAATATGGTAACTCCGCAGAGCCGTCTGCGCGGCAATGAAGTAGCAAGAATGATACTCGATATGAACGGTCTGTATAATGTTCAGGTGGTCCATAACGAGGGAGCTCTCACCGATCATTATAACGACCGCACCAAGACCGTGTATCTGTCCGACTCGACATACAACATAAATTCGATAAGCGCGATAGGTGTGGCGGCGCACGAATGCGGCCACGCTATCCAGTACGCGAGAAATTACGGCCCGATAAAAGTACGCAATACCCTCGCTCCGGCGGTGCAGTTCTGCTCCGGAGCGTGGTTCTGGGTGCTTACCGTCGGCCTTATCCTTCAATTTATGCCGGTCATCGAGGTTGGCATAATTTTCTATATGTTCGTAGTAATATTTCAGCTCGTTACGCTGCCGGTGGAGTTCAACGCGAGCAAGCGCGCGATGAATACGCTCTATGCCAATGAGATACTCGTCGGCACCGAGCTCGACGGAGCGAAGCAGGTACTCAGTGCCGCCGCAATGACCTATGTGTCAAGCTTCCTGCTGTCGCTCGTACAACTTCTCAGACTGCTGCTCCGCTTCTCAAGGAAACGCTGATATGACAGGCAGAGAACAGGTTTTCGGGCTTCTGAAAAAGACCGCCGAGGACGGCGCGTATTCCAATATAGCGCTGGATTCCGCGCTTAACAGGTTGCAGACCGCCGATAAAGCTTTTGTGACGGCTTTGTTTTACGGAGTCGCCGAGCGCCGCATGACGCTCGACCACGTTATAAGAGCATATTCAAGGATAGAATTTGACGATATCGAGGGCGATACTCTCCTGCTTCTTCGCATGGGGCTGTATCAGCTCATGTATATGGATATCCCCGAAAGCGCCGCGGTCAACGAGACCGTAAAGCTTGCCCCTGAGCGCTCGAAGGGCTATATAAACGCCGTGCTCCGCGCGTTTATCCGTGACGGCGGACAGTTAAAGACTGACGGCATAGAGGATAAGCTGCTTCGGTTGTCGGTGAAGTATTCTTGCGCGCGCTGGATAGTAAAGATGTGGGTCGGAGAGTACGGCTTTGAGCGTACCGAACAGATGCTTGCCGCGTCATTCGGAAGGCCTCCGCTCTACGCGAGAGTAAATACCGCCCTTTGCGACGCGGACGATCTGATATACGAACTCGCGGAGGACGGGGTAAAGTCAGAGGCAGTCTCGGAGACCTGCGTTGAGATAACGGGGCAGTGCGCGATAGAAAGTCTGCGCGCCTATAAGAACGGTCTGTTCCATGTTCAGGATATATCCTCACAGCGCTGCTGCGAGCTGCTTGCTCCGCAGCCCGGAGAGACGGTGATCGACCTGTGCGCGGCTCCGGGCGGCAAGACATTCACGCTCGCAGAGCTTATGGGCAACAAGGGCAGAGTGCTGTCCTTCGACCTGTACGAAAGCCGCGTATCTCTGATAAAACTGGGAGCAGAGAGGCTCGGGCTGGACATAATAACCGCGGAGACCGGGGACGCGTCCGTGTTCGCCGGAAAGCTCCCGCAGGCGGACAGAGTTCTCTGCGACGTGCCGTGCTCCGGGCTGGGCGTGATCCGCCGCAAGCCCGAGATACGCTATAAGCGCAAGGACGAGCTTGCCGGGCTCCCGGAGATACAGAGAAAGATACTCGATAACGCGAAGAATTACGTCAGACCGGGCGGAACTCTGGTGTATTCGACCTGCACGCTTGACCGTGCCGAAAACGACGATATAGCCGATGCGTTCGCTTTGGAAAACGCAGATTTCGTGCTGAAAGAGAAGAGAACGAACCTGATCGGCGAGAACCGGGGCGACGGATTCTTCACGGCTCTTTTTGAAAGGAAACGGTAGTTGGAAAACATAGATAAACGTGAGAACGGCGGTATAAAGGTACTTAACCGTGATATGATGAAATATCTCGCGATATTTTTCATGTTCTGGGGGCATCTGTTCTCATGGGTGCTTCTGTACCGCAACCCCGATGTTCAGGACCCGTATACGCTCATGCCGCTGTGGATGCGCATAGTGACACACGGCTCGCTGTTCTGTCCGCCGGTGATGTTCTTTTTCATCGCCGACGGCTACAAATATACCCGTGACAGAAAAAAGTACGCGTTAAGACTGCTTATATTCGCGTGTATAACTCAGCCGTTCGACTGGCTGCTGTTCCAGCCGAGATACGGCTGGCTGTCGTTCAACGTTATATTCACGCTGCTTTTCGGGCTTCTGGCTGTAATGGTTTGGGAGAGCGGGCTGAAGCTGTGGCTGCGGATAGTGCTCGTCGCGGCGTTCTGCGCGGTGACGCTGCTTATATCGGCTGCATGGGAGATATTCGGAGTTCTGCTGATATTGTTCCTGCACATATACCGCGAACGCCCGAAGGCACGTATTATCGCGTATTCGGTCATCATAGCTGTATGGAAGGGTCTCGCCGTGATGTGGGCGGTGCTTGGAGGCACGTTCGACGGCTGGGCTTTGCTCGACGCGGTGCTCGATGTCGCTTTCATAATGGCAGCGTACCTCTGCATGACGGTGTTTTACAACGGCAGAAAGGGAAAGCACCCTGTTTTCGCGAAATGGTTCTTTTACGCGTTCTATCCGCTGCACTACCTTGTGATATGGGCAGTCGCGGTATTTCTGAAATAAGAAAGGCATAAAAATGGACGAGATATGGCAGAAGATGTATGATGCCGCAAAGGCGGTACAGCATGAAGTAAAGATATCGGAATACGTCACCGCGGGCGAGGTAGCGGCGGCTGTTCTTTCCGAAAGAGGAAAGATATATACCGGCGTATGTATAGATACCTGCTCGACGCTTGGCATCTGTGCCGAGCGAAACGCGATATTCAATATGATAACGAACGGGGAGTACCGTATAAAGCGCGTGCTCGCTATAATGCCGGACGGCAGCTCGGGAGCGCCCTGCGGGGCCTGCCGCGAGCTCATGGTACAGCTTATGGCGGGAGACTATAAGTCGGTGGAGATAATGACCGACTGTGAGACCGGCAGAACGGTCACCCTCGGAGAGATCACGCCCGAGTGGTGGATACGGTAGAAAGACGCTCATTTTAAAGCGGGCGGTATAAACGAAAAATGAAAAAAGACATGCTTTCAATGACCCTACCCGAGCTTGAAGCCGACCTCGCGGCGCTGGGGGAGAAGAAATTCCGTGCCGGCCAGCTCTATGACTGGCTGCACGTCAAGCGCGCACTGACCTTCGCGGAGTGCTCGAATCTCCCGAAAACGCTGATATCGCGGCTCGGTGAGAAATATGAGATACGCAGCGCGTCGGTGAAGCGCAAGCTTGAATCGAAGCTCGACGGTACGATAAAGTACCTGTTCGAGTTCCCGGACGGCGAGCGCT
>CAMVBT010000217.1 GCA_947165805.1 uncultured Clostridia bacterium | reverse complement strand
CCGACGTTGATATTGTTAGCGTAAGTAACGGTATATTCGGTCGCCGCGAGGTTCTCGTCGCCGTTTATGACCGTTACAGCGGGCTTTATTTCCTCGCCCGTGTAGGTCTGGTCGGCTATGGCTGCGACTGTAAGTCCTGTCAGGGTCTTGGGGGTGATAGTGAACGTCTTTTCGAGCGCCGTGAATGTGATGTTGCCGTTCTCCTTCTGCGAGACAGTCACAGTCGCGGTGCCTGCGTTCACGTTGTCGGCGTATGTAACGTCATACTCGGCCGCCGCGATCTCGATCTCGCCACTCTTTACTGTCACGGCAGGCTTTATCTCCTCGCCTGTGAAGGTCTGATCTGCGATATCCCCGATTGTCAGATCGGTAAGAGCCAGCGGCACTATCTTGAACGTCACGTCACGCGTGCCGGAGTAGATGCCGGAGAAGGTCACCGTTATCGTCGCGGTTCCGGCGTTCGTGTTATTGCTGTACGAAAGAGTATAATCCGTGCCCGCGGCGAGCGTGGTATCACCGTATTTCGCGGTTATCTCCGGTTCAATGGGCAGACCCGACCAGTATTTGTCCGCTATCGGCTCTATGGTGATATCGTCCGTGGCGGGAGCATTTATCTTGTAGGTGAGAGTCTTTTCACCGGTATAGCTGCCCTTGAATGTGAGGGCGATATTATGCGTGCCGATGCTCTTGCAGTCGGTGTCATACACGGCGTCAAAGTCCGTGCCGGCCGCGAGTGTCATATCATTGTATGTTATCGTGGGTACGGGCTTCTTGTCTGTGCCGTCGTATGCCTGATCGGGAATATCCGCGTAGGTGAGGTCGTCGGCGCTGCGGGGAGCTATGGTGAAAAGGAACGGCACCTCGCTGCCATAACCGCCGATACCCTCGAGGACCGCGAAATACTCGCCCGCGTCGGTCGGAGCCGCGCACTCGGTCTCGTCGGCGGAGTTGTAATACGTTATCGTATAATCAGTTCCCTCGGTCAGGGTCACGGGAACGGAGGGTTCTTCACCGGGTACGGTCACGACAACAGCCGGGACCTGCTTCTTGCCGGTGTATGTATATTCCGGAATGTTCTCATCGTTGAGCTCCGTGCCGTCGAGCGTCACGTTCTCCGCCGTGAGCGCGGGTACGAACAAGGCAAATAGTGTCAGATCCCGTTCGGTGATCTCCGCCTCGGTATCAAAGATACGATCCTCGGTGCAGTCGGCAGAGGTGTACAGTTCCTTGCATACGAAGCCTTCCGGAGCGGCGATATATCCGATAGTGCCGCCTACCGTTACATGGTATGTATCTAAAACGTTATTGCCGGTGTCCTTTATGGTAACATGGCACGCGGGCTTCAGTTCAAGACCGCTGTCGGGCTTAATGAGCGCTTTCCTATCAGCATCAGTCATAGCCTGACAGATATACTGTTCCGGGTAAGTGCCGTCGATAACGAAATCCGAATAAAGAGAAAAAGCGGTGAAAGTCGGGTCATCGTTTTCATCGAATACATCAAACTTTTGTATATCAAGGTAAGAGTTCGGGTCTCTCCATTCAAGAGAAATGATTCCCTCAGCTTTTAATGTTTTTGTTCTGAGCGTACCGTCATAAAAATTAAAATTACCGCCAAGTTCTTCCGACTGTACACAGAGCAGTTCGTCACAGGTGACATTGCCGCCGTATTGCCAATAATGCTTTGCTCTTATACCCGGGCAGCCGGTGACAGTTTTTATTTCGAGAGAACCCATGTGCTCGGGGTCATGACTTGAACTGTTGATATATAAATATTTTCCGTCGGCATTAACGACCGGCTCGCCCTCGGGGCAGTTCTTACCGGTCACGGTAAGCCTGGCATCGTCGCAGAGGATTATATGAGCCGAGGTGTTGTTGACAAGCAGTCTGCCGTCTATGGTCACATTTCCTTTAACGACATAAAAATACTGATGCGTAGCGGTATCCTGTACACCGTCCAGGGTGACGTCACCGTCGGAACTCTCCAATAATGTGTAAGTCGTGACAGTATCTGCTCCGTCGTTATTGTAAAACGTCACCGGATCGAGCGCCGCCGCCGTGAACGTAAAGCCCGCCATGCACGATACCACCATGCACGCTGTCAGCAGAACGCTTAAAAACCTTCTTATACCCTGCTTCATTTTTATACCCTCTTTCCTGAATCAAAAAGGCCCGTATTATAAAGGAATAAACCACCTTTATTTTACCATAGCGGGTCTCAAATGTCAATACGATTTGAGCAGAACGCAGAAATTTTTTCCTTTTTCTCGCGCAATTCCGTAAGATGTGACTATACGGGGGTTGCTTCCGCGGGAACTTGTGTCGTTAAGTGCCGGAATATTGACATTGAGCGGAAAATGTGATATAATTTATTGATAAAAATATAACGCGGGGGCTGAAAATGAATACGAAAACACTTATGTATATAGTCAAGCGTCTGCTGCTGGCGGCGCTGACTGTATGGCTGGTAATAACGGTCACATTCTTTGTCATGCACGCCATACCCGGCGGTCCGTTCGTGGGCGAGAAGGCCGTATCGGAAACGGTCAAGAAGGCTATGGAAGCAAAGTACGGTCTGGACAAGCCCGTTATCGAGCAGTATTTCACATATCTCGGCGATGTCGTGACGCGCTTTGACTTCGGCCCCTCCCTGAAACAAAGGGGAAGAATGGTAATAGACATAATATTTGACGGTATGAAGACTTCCGCGTATCTCGGCGTTATCGCCGCGTTCATCGCGCTTGTTTTCGGCATCGTGCTCGGCTCTATTGCCGCGCTGCGCCGCAACAAGGTGATAGACCGCGTGATAATGGTGCTGACTACGGCGTTTGTTTCTATGCCGTCATTTATAATGGGTACGCTGCTGCTGATACTGTTCGCGGTAAATCTCAAATGGTTCCCGGCGAACGGCGCCGCGGACAACGGACTTGTGCTGCCGATAGTGACGCTTTCGCTGTACCCCATGGCGTACATAACGAGACTCACGCGCTCGTCTATGCTCGACGTGCTCGGGCAGGACTATATCCGCACCGCGAGGGCGAAGGGCGTTTCAAAACCCCGCATCATCTTCGGCCACGCGATGAAGAACTCCCTTATCCCGGTAATAACTTATTTCGGCCCCATGCTCGCATACATAGTCACAGGCTCTCTGGTCGTAGAACAGATATTCGCCGTACCCGGCATCGGACGCGCTTTCGTGAACAGCATCACGGGACGCGATTATCCTCTGCTTATGGGAACTACGATAGTGCTCGCGGTGCTTATCGTCGTGATGAACCTCGTGAGCGACATACTCTATAAGATCGTAGACCCGCGGATCACACTTGAATAACGGAGGATAACATGGAAAAGAAACCTTTCAGTATGCAGGTGGATCTCGAAGACCTCATGCCTGCAACAGACGAAGAAAAAGCATATATCGTCACTATGCGTCCCGCGTCCACATTCTTCAAGGACGGCATAAAGAGACTCAAAAAGAACAAGGTCGCCGTTGTGAGCTTCTTTGTCATCGTGATAATAACCCTCGGCGCTATATTCATTCCGATGTTCTGGCCGTATGCCTATGACAGTATGCTCGGAATGACCCCCGGCAAGCCCGTGGACAACTCCTTCCTCAATCTCGGGCCGTTTGAGTACGGAAAATCGGAGATACAGAGAATGGAAGCGGGGGAGAGCATAGTCCCCCACATCTTCGGCACGGACAGTCAGGGGCGCGACTACTTTATCCGCGTGGTCTACGGAACGCGCATCTCCCTCGCCGTCGGATTTTTCGCGAGCCTTATCGTGCTTCTGATAGGCCTTACCGTCGGCTCGATATCGGGCTACTGCGGCGGAAAGGTCGACCTTGTGATAATGCGCATAGTCGATATGATATACTCGCTGCCGGATATGCTCATGGTCATACTGCTCGCGTCGGTGCTCAAACAGGTGCTCGAATCCTCGCTCGAGGGTACGGTGTTTGAAAAGATAGGCTCGAACATCATAAGCCTGTTCATCGTGTTCGGCGTGCTTTACTGGGTATCCATGGCAAGACTTATCCGCGGACAGATACTCTCGCTCAAGCAGCAGGAGTACGTTCTCGCCGCAAGAGCCGCGGGTGCGCGCGGAAAGTGGATAATCTTAAAGCACCTTATCCCGAACTGTTTCAGCGTCATCATAATCTCCACGGCTCTCCAGATACCGAGCGCGATATTCACGGAAAGCTATCTGTCGTTCCTCGGACTGGGCGTAAACGCGCCGATGCCGTCGCTCGGGTCGCTTGCGTCGGAGGCGCTCAACGGCGTTACATCTTATCCTTCCAGACTTATCATTCCCGCAATAGTCATCTCTCTCATCGTTCTTTCTCTCAACCTCTTCGGCGACGGTCTGCGTGACGCGTTCGATCCGAAGCTCAATTCGTAAGGAGGGAACGGCATGGAATTGCTTGAAGTAAAAGACCTGCATACCTCGTTCTTCACCGACGCGGGGGAAGTCAGGGCTGTAAACGGCGTATCGTTCAATCTCGGCAAGGGCAAGGTGCTCGGCATAGTGGGCGAATCGGGCTCCGGCAAATCGGTGACCGCTTATTCGATAATGCAGATACTCGCGAACGCGGGCAGGATAGTCAGCGGTTCGATAAAATTCAACGGCGAGGAGCTCGTCGGAGCCGGAGAAAAGAAGATGAAGGAAATACGCGGCAACCGTATCTCCATTATATTCCAGGACCCCATGACCAGCCTCAACCCGACCTATACCATAGGAAAGCAGCTCATGGAGGCTATTCTGCTCCATACGGGCAGAAACAAGCAGCAGGCAAGGGAACGCGCGATAGAGATGCTGAAGCTCGTCAATGTCAACGAGCCCGAAAAGCGAATGAAGCAGTATCCCCATCAGCTG
>CAMVBT010000216.1 GCA_947165805.1 uncultured Clostridia bacterium | reverse complement strand
CGGCTTTCGTGTGTAACAGCGACGAGACTGCCTATAACCTCGTGAACCAGCTCAAATCCCGCGGACTTAAAGTACCCGACGATGTTTCGGTGGTAGGATACGACAACCACATATACTCGACGATCTCAAATCCGCGCATCACAACTATCGATGTGAACAGCTATGAGATGTCCGGGCGCGCCGTGGATATAATTATCCGGAAAATACACGACAACGGCTATAAATGCGGACGCATACTGATAACCGGAAAGCTCGTTGAAAGGGACAGCGTGAAAAGACTGAAATGATAAAGATCACAGACACACATTCGCATTACGACGACGAGGCGTTCGATGCCGACAGATATGAACTGCTGGAGCGGCTGCTGTCGGAGTCCTGCGAAAAAATAGTCTCCCTCGGCTGTGATATCGTGAAAAGCCGAACGGCTCTCGATATCGCAGAGAGATTTGATAACGTGTACGCTGCGGTGGGAATACACCCCGAGAACTGCGCCGATCTCGGAGAAGACAGCATTACAGAACTGAAAGCTCTTGCTGCGCACCCCAAAGCCGCCGCGATAGGCGAGATCGGTCTCGATTATCACTGGGAGCCCTTTGATAAGGAAAAGCAGATACTCTTCTTCCGAGGACAGCTTGAGCTTGCCAAGGAGCTCGGTATGCCTGTATGCGTACATTCAAGGGACTCAACGAAGGACATACTCGACATACTGCGGGAATATAAGCCCGACGGCGTGATGCACTGCTTCTCCGGCAGCATTGACACCGCAAGGGAGATACTTTCCTTCGGAATGATGATAAGCTTCACCGGACTGCTCACCTTTAAGAACGCGAAAAAGGCAGTCGAAGCTTGCAGATATATCCCTCTCGACAGGATAATGCTCGAGACCGACTGCCCGTATATGGCACCCGTCCCGCACCGCGGAGAGCGCAACGACAGTGGAAATCTGATATACACAGCGGAAAAGCTCGCTGAGATAAAAGGACTCACTGTGGAAGAGACCGTAAAAATATGTAATGAGAATGCCGAGAGATTTTTCGGCTTCGGAAAGAAAGGAAAATAAATGGAGACCGACGGGCAAAAACGAAGGATAAAACCGGCTGAAATACTGCTGTTCCCGCTGATACTGCTGAACAAGGGGCTTACGTTCCTGCTGAAGAAGGCTATAGGCGAAAACTACGGCGACGATGTGACCGAGGACGATATAATGTCCATGGTCGATGCGGGAAATGAGAGCGGGACCATAGAGGACGATCAGGCGGAGCTGATAAGCAACGTCTTCGAGTACAACGATCTGCGCTGTGATGACGTAATGACACACCGTGTCAATATCAGCGCTATCGACGTGAACTCGGCACTTGACGATATAATCTATCTCGCGCTGGACAAGGGCTTTTCAAGGATACCCGTATATGAAAAGAACATTGATAAGATCATCGGCGTAATAATCGTGAAGGACCTGCTGTGTCTTATAGGCGATGATGAACTGGAGGCGTTCAACATAATGGATTTTGTGCGCGAGACCGTATATGTTCCCGAGAGCTGCACCTGCAGCGACGCGTTCAAGATAATGACGAACGCCAAAGCGGGCATGGCCGTAGTCATCGATGAATACGGCGGCACCGCGGGCATCGTCACACTGGAGGATATCATAGAGTCCGTAATGGGCAACATTCAGGACGAGTATGACTCCGAAAGCGCGGAGATAAAAAAGATAGGAAACGAAAAATATGAGATAAGCGGCGAGGCTGACCCCGACGAAGTAATGGAGCTGTTCGGATATACCCTGCCGGAGGATCATGACTATGATACGATATCCGGTTTTGTGATCGCCCTGTTGGAATACGTCCCGGAGGATCTACCCGAGGATTCCGACAAGAAGCCCCACGTCGATTACAAGGATATCAGGTTCGTTGTGCTGTCCGTCAACGACAAGCGCATAGAGCGGCTGATAGCTTTCAGGATAACAGAAGAAAAAGACTCCCGATGAACTGTTTCATCGGGAGCCGATTTTATTTATACTTGTAGAGAGATATCTTTTCAAAGCCGTCGAGAAGCTCATCGGACATTCCGAACGCGGCAGACACGCCCTTCGCCACGCACTCGAGCGGATCGTCGGCAACATAGCATTTCACATGGGTCTCCTGCGTTATCGCCTTGTCAAGTCCGCCGAGCATCGCTCCGCCGCCCGTAAGGACGATACCGTTCTCATGGATATCGCCGATAAGCTCCGGGGGCGTTACCTCGAGCACCGACTTGATCTCGTCGATGACCTCCATGACTAGCTCCGCGACCGCCTCGGCAACATCAAGATCGGTTATATCCATGCTCACCGGCAGTCCCTTTATAAGATGTCTGCCTTTTACCTGCATCTTGTTCTCGCCTGTAGGGTCATAGACGTTGGCTATCGTTTTCTTGATGTTCTCAGCGGTCTTTTCACCTATAAGCAGCTTGTATTTCTGCGAAACGTACCGGATTATCGCATCGTCGAACTTGTTGCCCGCGACCTTTATGGATTCCGACTTAACTATGCCGTTGAAGGACACTACAGCCACATCTGCCGTACCTCCGCCTATATCGACCACCATGTAGCCGTTGGGCTTTGAGATATCCACACCGGCACCGAGCAGTGCCGCTATGGGCTCCTCGATGATATAGACCTTTCGCGCGCCCGCGGACAGTGCCGCTTCTACAACCGCTCTTGTCTCAACATCGGTGACCGACGAGGGTACGCAGATTATGATGCGGGGCTTTAAAAGCATACTTCCGCTTACCTTGCGGATAAACTCCGAGATCATGGCCTCCGCCATTATATTGTCGGAGATAACGCCGTCAGCGAGTGGCTTTACGGCGACAATATACTCCGGAGTCCTGCCGATCATCTTATACGCCTCGGCTCCTACGGCGAGCACCTGCTTTTTCTTCTTGTCATACGCGACAACGCTCGGCTCATTTATCATTATGCCTTTGCCGCCGACGGTTATTATCGTATTCGCAGTACCGAGATCAATGCCGATATCTATCGAGCTCATTCTTTTTTCGCATCTCCGTTCTTTATGTTCAGCTGTGCCGCTCTCTCAAGAAGAGCGGTCTTTTCGTTCTCACATTTTTCATCTATAACAAGTTCAAGCAGAGTGTTCAGTGCTTCACCTATCTGCGCACCCTCAAGCCCGAGCTCTTTCATATCGTTCCCGTTTACAGCAAGGTCTCGGAGCGAAAAGCATTCCTGCTCCGCGATTATCTCACGGGCTTCAAGCGCCGCCGCTTCATAGGTCTTTATCCTTTCGCGGTACTGCACGGCCTTTCCCATATCGTCGGCTATATGTACCTTTATGATATCAAAGAACATATCGCTGCCGTATCTGTTCAGGTACCGCTTTATCAGGTTCCTTCTGTTCTCGATAGGTATATCGTGCGTTTCTATGAGCTTTATTACTTTTTCCGTTATCTCATTGCCGTATTTGAGACGCTTCATGAAACGCTCAGCTATCTTCGTGCTGCCCTTCGCGTGACCCTTGAAATGCCCGACTCCGTCAGCACCCACTGTGAAATACTCCGGCTTTCCGATATCGTGCAGCAGCATCGTAAGGCGAAGATGCGGTTCGGCCTCAATCGCGCCTACAGTCGCTATGATGTGCTCCAGCACATCACGGTCGTGATACTTCGTGTGCTGCTGAAATCCCCGGCACTCCGCGAACTCTGGCAGGAATACCGATATAACGTCATAGAACTCACGCAGCACATCGACACAGTTCCCGCACAGCAGCCTGTTCATCTCCGCGGCGATACGTTCACCGGCAATATTTTCAAGGAGCCGCCTGTTCCTGTGTATCGAGTCGGCAGTTCCCTGCTCTATCCGGAGCGAATAGCACGACGCGAAACGCAGCGCCCGGAGTATGCGCAGACCGTCCTCGGCAAAGCGCTCGTCGGGGTCGCCTATCGCGCGGACAATGCCTTTTTGAAGATCTTTTCTGCCCCCGAATACATCGACTATACCGATCGCGGGATTGTACGCCATGGCGTTTATCGTGAAATCGCGGCGTTTAAGGTCCTCCGCGAGCTTCGTGGTGAATGTGACATTCTCGGGACGACGGTTGTCCGCATACTCTCCGTCTATGCGGTAGGTCGTCACCTCAATGGGCATACCGTCCGATATCACGGTCAGCGTACCGTACTTTATTCCGGTCTCTATGACACGGAAGCCCTCAAACACCCGCTTCATCTCATCGGGAGTCGCGCTCGTCGTCACATCGAAGTCCTTCGGCTCTATACTCAGCATAAAGTTGCGGATACAACCCCCGACGGCATAAGCCTCGAAGCCGTTCGCGTTCAGTCTTCCGATAACATCGGCAACATTCGCGGGTAGAGTAAAATTATTCATTGCTCATCTCTTTGATAATGATATTTGCTTTCTCGTAGATCTTTTCCGGATCCTCGCCGACGAAGAACTCGCCGCACTCATAGAGCAGCTTTCCGTTTACCATTGTGCGCTTTACGTTCTGCTTGCTTCCGGCGTATACTATGTTCTTTGCGATATTGTTGAGGGGTTGCATATTCGGCTGGTCAAGGTCTATCTCTATGATATCGGCCTTCTTGCCCACAGCGAGAACATCGCAGTCATAAAGCCGCATAGCGTGTGCGCCGTTCACGCAGGCCATTTTCAGCACCTCTGCCGCGTCGCAGGCCTCGGCGTTGTTTTCCCTGACCTTCTGGAGAGCGGTGACAAGGAACATCTCGCGGAACATATCGAGGCAGTTGTTGCTTGCGGGGCCGTCGGTGCCTATCGCTACCGGAATACCTTCTTTCAGGAAGCGGCATATCGGAGCTACGCCGCTCGCGAGCTTTAGGTTGGACGCTGGGTTCGTCACCGCGAACAGC
>CAMVBT010000215.1 GCA_947165805.1 uncultured Clostridia bacterium | reverse complement strand
TTGCCCAGCTTTTTTCAAAAAGCTGGCCGCCGGAGGCAACTCGAGCGTAAGCGACTTCTTGTTCCCGTTCTCGAGCGGAGCGACTATTCTTCCAGCTTGAGGTTTTCCTCGGCATCGTCGAGGACGACGCCGCTTTTGGCCATGCGAAGGTTGATGATTATACCGATAAGTATGGGGAGATAGAACGTCAGAAAGCGCCAGATGAACGTAGAAACGCCGGTGTAGTAATCACCGAAGATAGGCTTGAAGAACGCGGCGTAGCTGCCCTCTGCGGCGCCCATGGCGCCGGGAAGCGGCACAAATCCCGAGATCATCAGTACGAACGCCTGACACGCGATTATCGTGAAGAAATCGGTCTCGCGCATACCGAAGCCCAGATAGATAACGTAGGTGATAGAGAAGTAAACGATAAGCTGTATGACCGTGGCGATGAACATTTTCAGCACCATTACCGGGCGGCTCTTGATGAACGCGAAATTCTCGTAATACTGTTTGAGCTCCTTGTCAACGGATTCCCTTACGTCCTCGGGGTGCTTGACGATGCGGGTCTTACCGAGCAGGAAGATCACGCCGTGAACGAGCTTGTTTGTAGGAGTGCGGAAGAAAGCCAGCATGAACAGCATGATTATAACGAATGTGTTTATTATAAATCCCGCTATGACAAGGAATGTCAGCGGCTTCAGATTGCCCTCCGTGAACATCGGGAGCTTGAATATCAGGAACACTATCGAATAGAGCGTCAGCGTGAACTGATACACTATGAACCTGCTCAGCAGCGCAGTCAGAGCCGAACTGAGCGGCATCCCGCGCTTGTAGTAAGTATATGCCTGCATCGGCTGTCCGCCCGAAGCGAAGGGTGTTATGCAGTTGAAATACTGGCCGATCATCGTGACCAGCATAGTAGTGCTGAAAGTCACTTTCGGGTCGAGGCTCTTGGCCGCGAGATGCAGCCCTATGCCCTCGCCGAACCAGTAAACGACCATACAGCCGACAGCAAGCAGCAGGAATGCCGGATTGAGCTGTGCCAAAGCGCTGAGTATGTTTTCTATACCCTCCGACAACAGCACGCCGATCATAACCAGAAAGGCAATGCCGCATATTATCAGATAGATTTTGTTTGTCTTCTTTTTGTTCATTAAAACTCTCCGGATTTACATATCTACCAAAAGGAGTAGTTATTCTCTCCGTTGTAATGCGAAGCGATCAAAGTTTTTTGGGAAGGGGTTTCCCCCGTTCTCGAGCGGAGCGACTATCTTATAGTGCTGCCGTTCGGAACGCTGCTGTCGATGAATACGACGCTCGCGCCGCCGTCATCGGTATCCGCAGCGAGTATCATTCCCTGGCTCTCCTCGCCGCAGAGCTTCGCCGGAGCGAGATTTGCAACGAATATGATCTTCTTGCCGACAAGATCCTCGGGCTTGTACCACTGGGCTATGCCGGAAACTATCTGTCTGCCGTGTCTGCCGTCGTCTATCTGGAGTTTCAGCAGCTTCTTCGACTTGGCGACCTTCTCGCAGGCGGTGATCTCGCCGGTGCGGAGCTTAACTTCCGCGAACTTGTCTATCGTGATGATATTCGCTTTGTCGAGGTCTTCGTCCTCGCGTATCGTCTTTGCGGGAGCAAGCATAGCGTTGAGCTCGTCGATCTCCTTGTCTATGTCTATGCGCGGGAAGAGTATCTCACCCTTGTGAACGGTGACGTTCGCGGGGAGCACTCCGAAGGACGCCGCTTCGCCGTAGGTAACGGCTTCGGCGGACGCGCCGATCTGCTCCCAGACCTTGGGCATGGTGACGGGCATGAACGGGCTGAGCAGCACGGAGCATATCCTGATAGTTTCGAGCAGGTTGTAGAGCACAGAAGCAAGACGCGCCCTGTTCTCCTCGCTGCGCCCGAGCACCCACGGCTCGGTCTCGTCGATATACTTGTTAGCGCGGTCGATGACCTTGAATATCTCCGCAAGAGCGAGTGAATGCTGCGCTTCGTCGATATAAGCAGCCACGGGCTCGCGCAGAGACTTGGCCATTGTTATGAGCTCCTCGTCAATGGGTTCGGCCTTTCTGTCCTCGGGCAGAGTGCCGCCGAAATACTTGTCGGCCATTGCGACTGTGCGGGAAACGAGGTTGCCCAGCGCGTTCGCGAGGTCGTTGTTTATGCGGCCTATCATTATCTCATTCGAGAAGTTCGAGTCGGAGCCGTAGGGCATATCGCGGAGTATCTGATAGCGCACCGCGTCAACGCCGTAGCGCTCGCCGAGAATGAACGGGTCAACGACGTTGCCGAGGGATTTGGACATCTTCGCGCCGCCGAATGTTATCCAGCCGTGGCCGTAAAGGCGCTTCGGGAGCGGGATATCGAGCATCATAAGCACTGCCGGCCATACGATAGAGTGGAAGCGCACGATCTCCTTTGCGGTCATGTGCATATCCGCGGGCCAGTATTTGTCGAAATCATTGTAGGTGCTGTTCTCATAGCCGAGAGCGCTGATATAGTTGATGAGCGCGTCGAGCCACACATAGACTGTGTGCTTCTCGTCGAACGGTACGGGAATGCCCCACTTGACCGAGGTGCGGGATACGCAGAGGTCTTCAAGTCCGTCCTTGACGAAGTTGTTTATCATTTCGTTCACGCGGCTCTCGGGACGCAGATAATCTGTATTTTTCAGCAGGTCGGTGACGCGCTCCGTCATAGTTGACAGCTTCAGGAAGTATGCTTCTTCTTCAGCCTCGATGACATCGCGTCCGCAGTCCGGACACTTGCCGTCAACGAGCTGGGTCTCTGTCCAGAAGCTCTCGCAGGGGACACAGTATTTGCCCTTGTAGGTGCTCTTGTAGATATAGCCCTTGTCGTAGAGTTTTTTAAATATGTTCTGCACGGTCTCAATGTGGCAGGGGTCGGTAGTTCTGATATAGCGGTCATAGCTTATGTTCATGAAGCCCCAGAGCTTCTTGAAGTTCTCGACGATGCCGTCAACGTACTGCTGGGGAGTCAGACCCTGCTCTTCCGCCTTCTGCTGTATCTTGGCGCCGTGCTCGTCCGTACCCGTGAGGAACATCACGTCATAGCCCTGCATTCTCTTGAAGCGCGCAATAACGTCGCAGGCAACCGTGGTATAGCAGTGCCCGATGTGCGGATTTCCCGACGGATAATAGATCGGCGTGGTTATATAGAATGTCTTGCTCATAGTAACAGCTCCTTTTTATCGTTATGAGTATAGTAAATCAGTAAATATTATACCACAAATCAGACATTTTGGCAATATGTAAAAAAAATTATAAGAAAAATTTACATTTTTAACAGAAAAGACTTGATTTTTTTTCAATTTTCTATTAAAATAGAAGTATGTATGATTTTGCATATTTTTATGCAAAAAAAGAACGTTAAGAATTTACCGCCGCGGGTAAGTGCGCGACCACGGGTCGAGAGACGGAAAGCCCCGGCGGGCAATGGCTGAAGCCGCAGAAAGGACAGGGCAGTATTATGTCAAACAGATTATTCCAGGGAGTAGTACACCAGATGAGAGATACCGTCGGCAGGATAATCGGCGTTATCGACGAGAACGCGACGATCGTTGCGTGCAGCGAGCTGTCGAAAATAGGCACCTCGAACGATTTCTTCTCTATCGAGTTCAGTGATTCGCACGATATCTTTATCCGTGACGGCTACACCTACAAGCCGTTCGGCGTTCATGTAAAGCCCGATTACGCCGTATTTGTCGAAGGAACGGACGAAATGGCGGGCAAGTACGCCTCCATACTCGCGATATCGCTCTCGAGCATCAAGCAGTACTATGACGAGAAGTATGACCGCAACAACTTCGTAAAGAACATAATCCTCGACAACGTGCTCCCCGGAGATATAAGCATAAAATCCCGCGAGCTGCACTTCAACGCGGATATCAACCGCGTGGTGTTCCTCATAAGCATCATCTCGTCCAACGATGTGTCCGCTTATGACGTTATACAGAACCTCTTCCCGGATAAGAACAAGGACTTCGTCTTCAACATCACCGAGAGCGAGATAGTCCTCGTCAAGGAGATAAAGAGCGGCATCGACGTGAAAGACCTCGAAAAGCTCGCCCGCTCTATCGCGGATACGCTCCAGCCCGAGTTCTTCACCCGCGTCAACATCGGTATCGGCACCCCCGTTATCGGCGTCAAGGACCTCGCGCGCTCGTTCAAGGAAGCACAGATCGCTATTGAAGTCGGCAAGGTATTCGACACCGAAAAGAACATAGTCAGCTACGACAACCTCGGTATCGCGAGACTTATCTATCACCTGCCCACCACGCTCTGCGAGACCTTCCTCAAGGAAGTGTTCAAGAAGGGCTCGATAGAGTCCCTCGACCACGAGACTCTGTTCACCATACAGAGATTTTTCGAGAACAACCTCAACGTTTCCGAGACCTCGAGAAAGCTGTTCGTACACAGAAACACACTCGTTTACAGACTTGACAAGATCAAGAAGCTCACAGGCCTCGATCTCCGCGAGTTCGATCACGCTATCATCTTCAAGATCGCGCTCATGGTCAAGAAGTATCTCTCCGCCGACCCCGTGAAGTTCTGATCGGCAGCGGCGTACAGGGAAGAGAGCCACGGCATCGCAACGGGCTCTCTGTTCCCGCATCATCATAGAATATCGGACGGGGCAGACCTTGTCTGCCTCGGATATTGTTTTATTTCAACGGAGATAATTAATGGTAGAATTAAAGAATGTCGACGTACACTACGTTGACGGCGTGAAGGGCGGCGTTGACGCGCTGAACGACGTGAATATACGCATAAACGACGGTGAGTTCGTGTTCATCGTCGGCGACAGCGGCGCGGGAAAAAGTACCCTGCTCAAGCTGCTCACCCGTGAGATCCAGCCCACCGGAGGCAGAGTGTTCGTCAACGGCT
>CAMVBT010000214.1 GCA_947165805.1 uncultured Clostridia bacterium | reverse complement strand
TGATACAGCCGTTTCTATCAGCAGCGGAAAAAAATACACTAAAGAAGTCAAGAAAGATCAAAATGTTGACTATAAGATTTCTGTTTCAAAAAGCGGAACTCTCACACTTAAAGTCAGCGTCAACCTTTGTTGGTCTACTACAGATGTTCTTGATGAAGAAGGAGGAAAATTAGAATTTGAAAAAGTAAATGTGACTTCCGGGACACACTATAATGACGGAGATTGTCAGTGGGACAATAATACCGAAATGTTCGCAGCCACCTTTACCTATGAGGTAAAAAAAGGAACATACTATATCAGAGTTCACAACGGCACATATGATAAAGGCAAGGTAAATGTTACCGCCACCTTCCCGGCCAACGAAAAAAAAGCAAAGCTCACAGGCATAGCCGTTCCGCTGAAAAAGGGCAGCACCTTACAGCTCTCCGCGGCAACCTCCGCGAGCACAAAGGAAACGATCACATGGTCGAGCTCGAACACCGCTGTTGCGACTGTCAGCAAGACCGGCAAGGTGACCGCGAAGAAAAAAGGCACGGCTGTCATAACCGCTAAGCTCGGGTCGAGCAAAGCAAGCATAGTCATACAGGTAACGGCATAAAATACCGCCCGCGAAGGAGCCGGAGCTTCGCGGGCTTTTTTCTGCACAAAATCTTCCGAAAAGCATATAATGTGAAAAAATAATACTTTCCGGAGGTACACTTATGTGCGGTATAGCAGGCTGGACAGACTTCAAAGACGGACTTGAGGGATATGAGAGCGCGGTAAAGAAAATGGGCGACGCGCTGGGGCACCGCGGACCCGACGCGGCGGGCGAATTCTTCGACCGCGGGTGCGGGCTGGCACACCGCCGCCTGAGCGTCATAGACCCGGAGAACGGCGCTCAGCCAATGACCTACGGCGTTTACACTGTCGTCTACAACGGCGAGCTCTACAACACCGCCGAGCTGCGGCGCGGGCTGAAATACCTCGGGCATACCTTTGACACCGCAAGCGACACCGAGGTGCTGCTCAAAGCCTACGCCGAGTGGGGCGAGAAGTGCCTTGAACGCCTCAACGGCATCTACGCGTTCGCGGTATGGGACAAACGCAGGCGCTCGCTGTTCATGGCGCGCGACCGTGCGGGCGTGAAGCCGTTCTTCTACTCGCTGTACGACGGCGGCATAGTCTTTGCGTCGGAGAGCAAGGCGCTGTTTGAAAATCCCCGCGTGAAGCCCGCTCTCTCCCGCGAGGGCGCGCTGTCCCTGATGCTTCTGGGGCCCGCGCGGCGCGGCGGCAGCGGCGTGTTCGACGGAGTAGAGGAGCTCCGCCCGGGTGAGTGCGCGACATTCGACGAACGGGGTTTCAGAAAGCACTCTTACTGGCGGCTTGAAGCCGAGCCCCACACCGAAAACCTCGACGAGACCGCCGAGCACCTTGACTTCCTTATCCGGGACAGCGTGGAGCGTCAGCTCGTCAGCGACGTGCCGCTTTGCACGTTCCTGTCCGGAGGGCTGGATTCGAGCCTCATCAGCGCCATAGCCGCGGCGAAATACCGCTCCGAGGGCAGGCAGCTCTCAACATGGTCGATAGACTACAAGGACAACAGGAAGAACTTCGTCCCCTCAGCGTTCCAGCCGGACGAGGACGCCCCGTGGATCGTCAAGATGAGCGAGTATATCGGCTCCGCGCACACGAACGTGGTCATAGACTCGCCCGCTCTTGCAGACGCCCTTGTCCCCGCGATGACAGCCCGCGATCTGCCGGGAATGGCGGACGTGTGCAGCTCGCTGTATCTGTTCTGCGGCGAGGTGAAAAAGCGCTTCACGGTGGCGGTCAGCGGGGAGTGCGCCGACGAGGTGCTGGGCGGCTATCCGTGGTACCACAAGCCCGAGCTGCTGTACGCGGACGGCTTCCCGTGGGCTCGCTCGACGAGGCAGCGCGCGGCTCTGCTGCGCCCGGAGCTCCTGCGGGACGTGTCGGCCGAGGGCTTCGTAAAAGAAGCCGCCGACGAGACCGTCAGGGATATGTCCTGCCTTGACGGTGACACCCGCGAGGAGAAAGCCCGCCGGAGAATGTTCCTGCTGAACTTTTACTGGTTCATGCAGACGCTGCTTGACCGCAAGGACAGGTGCTCCATGGCACACGGGCTGGAAGTGAGAGTACCGTTCTGCGACCACCGCATAGCGCAGTACGCCTACAACATACCTTGGGATATGAAGGCTCTGAACGGCAGGGAGAAAGGGCTTGTCCGGCGCATAGCCGAGCGGTATATGCCGAAGGACGTTGCGTGGCGGAAGAAGTCGCCCTATCCCAAGACGCACAATCCGACCTACTCGAAGCTTGTGTTCGGCGAGTTCACGCGGCTCATGGGCGAGAGGGACTGCCGTCTGCCGGAGCTGCTGGCGCGTCCGGCGATCGACGAGCTTATTGCCACCGAGGGCAGGAGCTTTTCGGAGAACTGGTACGGTCAGCTCATGTGCACGCCGCAGATGTTCGCGTATCTCATTCAGCTTGAAATGTGGCTGCGCATTTACGACCCGGAGATACGTTTCTGATCTTGGAGATCGCTGTGAGTCTTTTCCGTAAATATGAAATATTTACCTCCGGGAAACCTAAGGGGGTTAAGGGGGGCGATCGAAAAGCCCCCCTTTCAATATATACGCAGGAAAAAACTTTCCGCCACAAAATATTGACAAAACGTATATTTTATAGTATAATGTAATTTGATATATTATGCGGATACATTTTGTCGGTTTTACGGCAAAAAAAGAAAGTGGAGATCGGAATGAAAATGATCTTTTCCAACGGATATATAAAAAAGCTGCTGCCTAAGGCGGCGGCGGTACTCGCGGCGTTTACGCTGTGCGGGACGGTGATGCCGGCCTATATCGCGCCCGATGCCGCGGCAGTGGACGTTTATCAGTTCAGCGAGAACGGCTTCTACTACACGATAAACGCCGTTTCCGGCGTGATCGAGGCGTGCGTCGTAGGCTACAAGGCTCCCACGGGAGTCGCGGGCGCCGTGTCCATACCGGAAACTCTCGGCACATATACCGTCACCTCGATAGGCGTTGACGCGTTCGCGGAGCAGGCCACCATGACCTCGGTGTCTGTACCCAAGACCGTCCGCACCATAGGCACCGGGGCTTTCGAGAACTGCTCCGGCCTCAAGACCGTCAATATTTCGGCGGGGCTTACGGATATTGCCGAGCGCAGCTTCAAGGGCTGTGCCGAGCTCACATCGCTCAATCTGCCCGCTACGGTCGTTTCGGTCGGCACAAGCGCCTTCGAGGACTGCTCGTCCCTGAAAAACATAACCCTGTCGTCCGGACTGAAAACTATCGGCAATTACGCGTTCAGAAGATGCCGCGCGATAGAAGCGGTGAACCTGCCGAACAGCGTCACAAGTCTGGGCGAGGGAGCCTATGAGGAATGTACCGGGCTTAAGACCCTGAACCTTTCGCCGGGGATCACCGAGCTGAAGGATTTCACATTCTACAGATGCAGTCTGCTGTACCCGCTCAATCTCACGGAAAACATCGTTTCGATAGGAAGATACACATTCTCCGAGTGTACGGCTCTCAGCTCTGTCACCATACCGAAGAGCGTACAGACGATAGGCGCCAGCGCATTTGAGAACTGCCAGTACCTCGCCGTCGCCATAATCCCGAACACCACACAGTACATCTATCCGTCGGCGTTCCGCAATGACCCTGTTGCGATATACGGCTACACCGGTACATATGCGGAGCAGTTTGCAAGGGAGAACGGCCTGTCCTTCACCTCATACGGCAAGGTCTATAACCTGACATTCTCGGCGGACATATACTACGCAAGCATAGACAACATCTCCATAAAGACCCCGAACGGGACACTGGTACCTCCCACCACCGTCCAGAACGATGAGGCTCTGACCATTACGGCCACAGCGCCGGACGGCTACGTCGTCGATCACATCACTATAAACGGCGAGGGCTTCACCAACGGCTCGGTCTACCGCGTACACGACAGCGATGTCAGCATCTTCGTATCGTACCGCCTGCGCGAGACCACTACCGCGGCTACGACTCCGGACAGGACAGGCACCGCGGCTCCTTCTCCGGTAACGACCGCCGATCCCGATGTCACAAATACTCCCCCCCGTGACGACGAACCGGAGCAGACCGATTCCCCGTCGATCCCCCCCGAGACCACAACGACCATAAAGGACACGACCGGCGAAAGCTCCGGCAGCGACAATGATTATGTGAAAGTGGACAGCGACCTTGAGGGCGTCGGCGGAAACAACGTCCGTATAATGACCCAGCGCAGCAACTTCGTCGGCCCCGCTACGGTGCGCCTCACAAATACCCCCGAGGCGAGCGAAGCGGCAGAGAATGCCGCCGAAGCTGTAGCCGGAAACGGCACGATGTACTACTATGCCTTCGATATAAGCCTCTACAACAGCAAGGGTAAGGAAGATCAGGGCGTTATGTCGGGAGGCTCGATAATCTTCCAGATACCGGTGCCGGATACCTTCTCGCGCATAAGCGACAGGATAAAGGTATATCATATCTCCGATGAGACCCCCGAGCTCATACCGAGCAGCATCATCACGGACAACGCGGGAGTCAGACGCGTGCAGTTCGAGGCGGACAGCTTTTCGCCGTATATGTTCGTCGCCGAGACCGACGACGAGACCGTGAACATAGTGGAAGGCGACGGCGGCGACCCCGATGACGGAGAAGAACCCGGCTCTGTTATCACGGTGATCGACGAGACGGGCAAAACGCCCGAAGCGACCGTGAGCAGCAGCGACACAACAAAGCCCGTTTCGGTGCCCGTTGCGGGCAACACCAAAACAGGCGGGGACAACAAGGGCAACCCTACAAAGTTCAATCCCGGGACCGGCGCGCTCCTGCTGATAGGTATCCCGTCGGTAACGCTTGGCT
>CAMVBT010000213.1 GCA_947165805.1 uncultured Clostridia bacterium | reverse complement strand
AAATGGCTTCAAGCTGCGCTATGAAGCCATTTGTTGGCTGATGAGCAGACATTAACTATATCCGGCATATATCGCGTAAAAAAATTGCGGACTATTGACAATTTTTATATAATGTGATATAATACACTTAATGAAAACGATTACAGGCAACGTTTGCAGCAAGACCTGAATATACGAAAGGAGCAGACAGTCAATGAAAGCATCACGAAAAGCTCTGTCCGCGATAATATGTGCGGTCCTGTCGGTAACGGCGGCAGGCTGCGGCTCAAGCCCGAGAGACGCGGCAGGAACAACTGCGGGTGCCGATAACTCCGCGCCCGCTGTCACGACCACCACAATGGATCCGAACAAGGATATAGACATTGAGGTCGATTATGACAAAATGGCGGATATCGGCGGGGTGGACAACAAGAACGAGCAGGGTACAGGCTCGCTCTACGAAGCCGGAAAGACCGCCGGCACAGTCCATGCCCTCTGCTGGTTCGATTTCCATAACGTCTCCCCGGAGCTCGATATATCCGAGCTGTTTGCCGAGCGCTTCGGCGGCACCGTCGAGACCGAGATAGTGAGCTCGCTCGAGATAAACGACCGGCTCGGTGTGCTTATGGCTTCGGGCAACTCCCCCGATATAATGCGTTATTCGGACGCTTTCTATCCCAGCTTCTTCATAAATAACCGCTTCACGGCGCTTGACGAGTGGCTCGACAAGGGCAGCTCCGTCTGGTCCGGTCTCGACGATATAATCGACCGATTTGAGTATAACGGCAAGCATTACTTCTTCCCCTACGCGCTGACCGCCACCGAATACGGCGTGACGTACTGTGCGAAGGAGATAGAGGAGATCGGTATGACCGACCCCATGGACCTGTACTTCGCGGGAGAATGGGACTGGAACGCATTCGAGAACATAATGCTGCGCTGGAAGGATTCCCATGCCGACAAATACCCGATGTCGTGGCCGGGAACGTTCGGCTGTCAGCTTGCGGCGACCACAGGCACGCCGTTCATCGAGCTGAAGGATAATCAGATAATCAACAACCTCAAAAACCCCAACGTAGTCCGCGCAATGGAATTCATCGAAAAGCTCTACCGCGAGGAAATATTCTGGGAGGGCTGGCACGGACCGGACAGCCTCGATTCGTGGACGGGGACGCTGTTCTTCGTGATGCCGCTTGACTGGGCGCTTCCCTGCGGTCAGGAGATATGGTTCAAGAACAGCTTCGAGGGCGAGATAAGGACAGTTCCGATGCCGCGAGACCCCGAATCCGACACATATTATATGACAGGCGCGGCTTCCGGCTATGTGGTGCCGGCGGGCTCGGCGAATTTACAGGGCGCCGTTTCGTTTATCCTTGCTTCGAGAATGTACGCCAGCGACCCGGACATTGTAGCCGCAAACCGCGAGGAAAAGCTCTACAGCGGCGCGTATTACTACATCAAATGCCCCAAGTGCAAGCACAGGTTCGACAGCGAGCGCGGCGAAGAGGGCGATACCTGCCCCGAGTGCGGCGAGCCGAGAAAGGCAAAGTACAAGCTGACCTACTCTCCCGAGCAGATGCAGATATATGATGATCTTGTCGATCCCTCGAAGTTTACTTATGTGTTCTCATGTCACGGAGGTTTCGGTCAGGATATGATCGACACGATAGACACGATCTGCAACGCGCCGATCGTTGACGGAGATACATACAATCACATCATCAGCGAGAACGAATTCATCGTTGAGTCCATACTTGACGAGTACAGAGCGCTGATAGCAGGCTAAAAAAACTGCTCCTTTCGATAAGAAAGGAGCAGTAATTTTTTAGGTTATGACCTGTCCATCAGGCAAAAGTGGCTGCGGATTGGCAGTACGCTTACTTGACCATGGAGGCTACTTCTGCTGCGAAATCGTCTTCCTTCTTCTGGATGCCTTCGCCCTTTTCGAGACGCGCGAAATCAATTACCTTGATGTTCTTGCCGGCGTTTGCGATATACTTCGCAACTGTGATCGAGGGATCCTTAACGAAGGGCTGATCGAGCAGGCAGATCTCTTCCGCGAACTTTCTCATTCTGCCTTCAACGATCTTCTCGAGAACGTTCTCGGGCTTCGGCTTCTTGGACTCGGAGTTCTCCTGCTTAACGAGAGCGAGCTGTACTTCCTTCTCGGCGTCGATGACGGACTGGGGAACGTCGCTCTGTGCAACGTACTGCGGAGCGCTTGCGGTGATCTGGAGGAGCAGATCCTTTGCAACAGCCTTTACCGCGTCGTCAGCGCCGTTGTCGGACTCGAGCTTGATGATCGAGCCGATGATCGAGCCGCCGCCGTTGTGAACGTAGCTGTAAATGTCGCCTGTCATTCTTACGAAGCGTCTGATCTGGATATTCTCGCTGATAGTAGCGATGCGCTCTGTGAGGATATCTGCGATCTTTTCGTTTGTGCCGCTTGCTGTGAGCTCCTTGAGAGCGTCAACGTCCTTGACGTCGTTGTCGATGATAGTCTGAGCAACGAGCTCAACGAATTCGATAAATCTTTCGGACTTTGCAGCGAAGTCTGTCTCGGAGTTGATCTCAACTACAACGCCGACCTTCTTTGCCTCGTCCACCTTAGCGTATACAAGACCCTCGGCAGCGATGCGTCCGGACTTCTTTGCGGCCTTTGCGAGACCCTTTTCACGAAGATACTTTATAGCCTCGTCAACGTTGCCGTTTGTTTCCTCAAGCGCACGCTTGCAGTCCATCATGCCGCAGTTTGTGAGTTCCTTGAGTGCCTTTACGTCCTGTGCTGAAATTGCCATTTTATTTTCTCCTTCTTACTTGACTCTTTATCTTATTCTTCTTCTGCGGTTTCTTCCGCTTCCTCGGCAGCGTCCTTGTCCTCGGCTGCCGCTGCGTCCGCAGAGCCCTGCTTAGCGGCGAGGACAGCGTCTGCCATAGCGCCTGCGATGAGCTTTACGGCACGGATAGCGTCGTCATTGCCGGGGATAACATAATCTATCTCGTCGGGGTCGCAGTTTGTATCAACGATAGCAACTACCGGGATACCGAGCTTCTTTGCTTCTGCGACTGCGATCTTTTCCTTGCGGGGGTCAACGACGAAGAGAGCGCCGGGGAGCTTCTTCATATTCTTGATACCGCCGAGGAACTTTTCGAGCTTTTCGATCTCGAGGGACAGCTTGCTTACTTCCTTCTTGGGGAGCAGGTCGAATGTGCCGTCTGTCTCCATTGTGTGGAGCTGTTCGAGTCTCTTGATACGGTTCTGGATCGTCTTGAAGTTTGTCATCATACCGCCGAGCCATCTTGCGTTCACATAGTGTGCGCCGGCTCTTTCAGCTTCTTCCTTTATGGAATCCGCTGCCTGCTTCTTTGTTCCCACAAAGAGGATCTCGCCGCCCTCGGAAGCCATGTTGAACACGAAGTTATAAGCTTCGTCGAGCTTCTTTACGGTCTTCTGCAGGTCGATGATGTAGATGCCGTTTCTTTCTGTGAAAATGTACGGTGCCATTTTCGGGTTCCAGCGTCTTGTCTGATGTCCGAAGTGAACACCGGCTTCAAGAAGCTGCTTCATAGATACTACTGCCATGGTAGTGTCCTCCTTAAAAATTTGTTTTTTTCCGCCGGGTACCGAACGCAGCGGACAGCGTTACGGCAGTAACACCGCACCCCCGCTGTTTATGATGCCCGTGAGGATTTGCATACTCCCGTGAGTTGCCTTAATATTATAACACGTTATTCCTTATTTTACAATATTTTTCTTTTCGTCTATTTCAACAAATTTTTAAGAAAGCCTCCGGGCTTTTTTGTAACAACGGGGATATCGCAGCTGACGAGTATAGCGTCCTCTCCGATGATCTCTATGTCGCTCCAGCATATCGTGATGTCGTCGGCCCGTCCGAGAAGCCCGAAGCACTTCGCTTTCCCGAATATAACGAGCCTGCATATCTTCGCGGTGCAGGTGTCGAACTCGATGTCGTCCGCGTAGCCTATCTTTCTGCCGCTCTTGATGTTTATGATCTCCTTGTTTCTGATATCGTCGAATGTACAAAGCATGATACGAGCCCCCTTCAAAATTGTCCGTATTACATTTTTATTATGATGACGCGTGAAGAATGACGAAAAAGGTTGTCCGGGGGCGAAAAATATTGCGGTAAATTTCTCCGTGAAATGAATAAATTGCTTTTTTCCGTGGCATATTATCCCTGAAAACAAGCGCAAAGTTGTACAAAAGCACGATTTTTATTGTATATAATGCCTAACAGCGCCTATAAATGCAGTTTTTTTTAAACATTTTGCACCAATTTGCGAAAAAATCCGTAAAATCGCTTGAAATTAGCATTTTTTTGTGATATAATACTCTCGAAACAAATAAAAAAAGGGTGCAATCGCCCGTTTCAATCAATCAAAGGAAGGAAAACATTATGGCTAAATCGGCATACGAAAAGGTTTATGCAAGTCTGAAGAAGGCTATTCTGGACACCAACACTTCGACATTTGAGGGATTTTTCGCTTTCCAGTTCACTGTAACAGGCGATGCGGCGGGAACATTCTACATGGAGTTCAAGGATGGCAAACTGTCGGTAGAGAACTTTGACTACAAAGATGCTACCGCAACATTCAAGGCTGACGCAAAGACATTCACAGCTCTCGTAGAAGGCAAGACCTCTCCCGCGGACGCTCTCAAGTCCGGCGCTCTCGTTGTTGAAGGCAATAACGGCGGCGGCGCTGAGATCTTCAACGCTATAGCTCCCAAGAAGGCTGCCAGAAAGGCTGCTGCTCCCAAGGCTGAGAAGAAGGCTCCCGCAGCTAAGAAGGCTGCCGCTCCCAAGGCCGAAAAGAAGGCTCCCGCAGCTAAGAAGGCTGCTCCTGCTGCCAAGAAGGCTGCCGCTCCCAAGGCTGAGCCCGCTAAGAAGGTCGAGGCTCCCAAGGCTGAAGCTCCTAAGGCTGCTGTAAAGGCTGAGGCTCCCAAGGCAAAGAAGTA
>CAMVBT010000212.1 GCA_947165805.1 uncultured Clostridia bacterium | reverse complement strand
AGCGTATTTCTGTGCGAGACCGGCCTTGTAGTGCTGTGTTTCCTTGTCAAGGCAGATAGTCTCGAGAACTTCGTGAGCGTGGTAGAGGATAGTACCGCCGGGAGTCTCATAAACGCCTCTGGACTTCATACCTACGAGTCTGTTCTCAACTACATCGAAGAGACCGATACCGTTCTCGCCGCCGAGCTTGTTGAGCTTCTTGATAAGTGTTACGCCGTCCATTTTCTCGCCGTCGAGCGCTACAGGGATACCCTTTTCAAAGGAGATCGTAACATAAGTGGGCTTGTCGGGAGCCTGTTCGGGAGAAACACCGAGCTCGAGAAAGCCGGGCTTGTTGTACTGCGGCTCATTGGCGGGATCTTCAAGGTCGAGACCCTCATGAGAAAGGTGCCAAAGGTTCATATCCTTTGAGTAGTTGGTCTCTCTGGTGATCTTTATCGGAACATTGTGAGCCTCGGCGTAGTCGATCTCCTGATCTCTGGACTTGATATCCCATATTCTCCACGGAGCTATTATCTTGAGGTTGGGTGCGAGAGCTTTTATAGTAAGCTCAAAACGTACCTGATCGTTGCCCTTGCCTGTGCAGCCGTGGCAGATAGCGTCAGCGTTTTCCTTCTTGGCGATCTCGACCAGTCTCTTTGCGATAGGAGGACGGGCGAACGATGTGCCGAGCAGATAGCCCTCATACTTTGCGCCTGCTTTGAGAGTGGGGAAGATGAAGTCGTTTACGAATTCGTCCTGTATATCTTCAATGTAGAGCTTGGAAGCGCCTGTCTTCTTGGCTCTTTCTTCGAGACCGACGATCTCGGAATCCTGTCCCACATTACCTGCCATGCAGATGACCTCGCATCCGGGGTAGTTTTCCTTCAGCCACGGAATGATGATAGAGGTATCGAGTCCGCCGGAATAAGCCAGAACTATCTTTTTGATTTCATTTGCCATTTTAAAAGTCTCCTTTTTACAAAATAAACTTGATACATATTATTATACACGAAATATTCACAATGTCAAGCATTTTTATGCGTTTAAATGTATATTATACTGTATAAACGGAATATAATGTGAATAAAATACAATATTATCCCTGCTGTTCACAAGTGCCGCGGTTCTTATTCATCTGTAAAATAAAAGAAAAATTTGTTCATAGTTATTGACAAAACGAATGTTCTTGTATATAATATATATATGAACGGCGGATATGCCGTTTGTTCATACAAAACGTACAAACCGGACGGAAGGAAACGGAAATGATTTTAGGTGAAAAACTCGAAATACTGATCAGCAGAAAGAATATGAGCAAGACAGAATTTGCCGAAAGTATAGGGATAACATACCGCGGTCTTGCCAACTATCTCAACGGCTCCAGAAAGCCTAAAAAGGACGTTCTGCAGAAGATATGCGAGAAGCTCGATACGACCGCCGATTTTCTCACGGACGACAACAAAAGCCTTATTCTTGACAGCAAGGAAAGATTCATCTTCAATTCAAAATCGGATTCCGCCTCTATCAGAGAAGCTGCGGACTATCTTGAAAAAGGAAAACAGATATTTGAGAACAGCGACATGAGTCCGGACGATAAGAAAGCGCTGTTCGCGTGTCTGACAGAACTTTATTTCAATTCAGCGCAGCCGAAAGCGAAAGCTCAATAAGGACGCCTTATGGAAAAAGAAAAGATATCACGCATAAATGCTCTCGCGAAAAAATCAAGAGAGACCGGACTTACGGAAGAAGAAGCTGCCGAACAGACTCTTCTCCGGAACGAATACCGTGAATATATGCGCAGGGGCTATATGGCTCAGCTGAAAAATACATATATAATTGACAGTAAAGGAAACAAACGGAGACTTATCAAGGAATGAGTACGGATGTTAAGTATTCACAGATCGGTTATACTTTTATATTTGACCGTCAGATGAATTGTCTTTACTGCGACAGCGGCAGTATGGCGGAACGCCTGAAAAGCTGCAGATCCATAAAGAACGCCATGGAGGTCAACAAAGGCTCGTTCCGGCCGTTTGAATACCGGTTTTCTTTTGGAAAAGTAAGATACCGCGCAGTCTTTACACCGTTTTTCGCTTCATGCTATATATGCAGCGTTTATCCCGAGGACAGTTATCTGCGATGCGTTTATTCCGAGTTCTATAAGAGTATTTTCTATCTAAGGACTCTTTCGGCGGTCTCGGTATCGGAGACTCAGCTGTTTGAAGAAAGCATTATAACCAATTCCGACGAGGAGAAATACGGCGGATATACCGCCGGTGAAAAAGAACGTTCGGAGAAGATGCTGCTTTATTCGTCGTCTTTACTGAAAATGCTCGATAATGAACATATTGTGGAATATATTCCTATCTCCGAACGAATTGAAAATTCCTGTAAAGCGATCGGGAAGAGCACAGACATACTGAATAAGAAGATAGAATTTGATATCGATATACGTCAGAGTGTCGCGAGAATGAATTATATCCTGTTCGAGGCCGCGCTTTCGGGAATAGCAAGGATCATTTACGGATTTATGCTAAAGGACGATAACGCCTGTATCCGCATTTCGGGAAAGCCTGACGGTACGATAGAGATAAACGGTTCTTATGAAGCCGGCAGACCCCTGGATAATAACATTTCCGAACATGATAAAGGAGTATTGAAGTGTATTATTGAGTGTTTGTCCGGAAGATCGACTTTCACTCTGAGCGAAAGAAAATTTACTGTAAATGCAGTGGTCCCGGCAGCACTTTCCAATTATTCAAATCGGGTCAAAAACGCGGGAATGTATAAGAAGCAGAGTGAAGAAGTTGAATATGATCCGCTCGGACTTGCAGGACTGTTTACCTCGGTCCCCGAAAAGAACGCAAGGTTCCATGCGCCGGAACACCCATATAATGTTGATGTATCGACTCTTTTATGTAACATAGCTATGCAGAAATATTATGAAAAATTGGTCAGCTAAAGGCCTGAACATGAATTTTCATTATATTTGTTATTCATTTTTTTTAAAAAACTATAATTCTATCACATAATTTTCACATTGACGGGCTATAATGATTTCAGTTAAGGGGTCACCCTTAATGATGATTAATGATGAGTTAATCATAATTTCCTCTCCCAACATTTCATTGTTTATTATTTGATTTGATGTTTTTCCCGGATAGGGAAGCCCGTTCAGTACAGAACACCGGTTCTTTACTGGACTTTTTTTTACCCGGTGTGCTTCGGTATCCCACAGAAGTACAGAACGCAGTTTTGGTAAAATACATAAGTACGGAGGCAAAGATGTACAAAATACTGGTTGCTGATGATGAAAAGAACATCAGAGAAGTAATACGCGAATATGCGGAGTTTGAAGGCCATGAGGTCAAAGAGGCCGTTGACGGTATGCAGGCTGTCGAAATGGCAAAGGCCGAGGATTTTGATATAATAATCCTTGATGTCATGATGCCCAAGCTTGACGGTTTTTCCGCCTGCAAGGAGATACGCAAGACCAAGAATACTCCCGTGCTGATGCTTTCGGCGCGCGGCGAAGAATATGACAAGCTGTTCGGATTCGAGATCGGGGCTGATGATTATGTCGTAAAGCCGTTTTCGCCGAAAGAGGTCCTTGCCCGCGTAAATGTCATAATCAAGCGTAATCACCCTGCCGCTTCGCCTGCCGAGATAGTGAAGTTTGAGGGGCTTGAGATAAACTTTACGGCAAGAAGCGTAACGATAGACGGCGAGAAAGCGAACCTTACCCCCAAGGAATACGACCTTCTTTTCTATCTGGTGCGCAACAAGAATATAGCTCTCACCAGAGACAAGCTGCTGTCCGAGGTATGGGGCTATGACTTCTTCGGTGACGACAGAACGATAGACACACACATAAAGATGCTGCGCAATAATCTCGGTGAATACCGCAAGTTTATAGTAACGCTCAGAGGAATGGGATATAAGTTTGAGGTATGAACGAGCCTAAAGTAAAAACCGGAATGAGTTTTTTCAGAAGAAGCATTCGTTTCAAGATATGGCGGAGCTTCTTTCTGTTGACTGTGGCTATGCTTACATTCCTTTTCGTGTCGCAGGTAGTTGTCATGCCGGCAATATACCGCTTCATAAAGACGCAGGAATGTATTTCCACAGCTGTCGATATCAAGAAATCGTGGTATACGGATAACATAAAGAATGTTATCGACGTCAACGCGAGAATGAAGCAGCTCGGTATCCTTATACACTTCCCGACTTCGATAACCGGAGGTTTGCCGTTCACGTATTCGCGTGATACTACCGGTTCTTCGGTATCCATAGACAAGCGTGTAAGTGATGAAATGGTAACGGAGCTGCGGAATTCCAAAACGGGAATGATATTCTTCCCGGTCGATGACGAGACCAAGGAATCGTTCCTTCTCGCCACCTATGTCGGAACGGCCGAGGAGCCGGTGGGATATATCTTTATATATGCTTTTCTGGAACCGACCGGTACAACTACACAGATACTTGCAAATATATTCCTCATGTCCTCGCTGGTGATAATCTGCGTGGCTCTTGTTGTGTCCGTTATCATTTCTTCGCGCATCTCCGAGCCGATAATAAGGCTTTCGAAATCGACGGACAAGCTGATAACCGGCGAATTTGACGTTGCCGCGTCGCCGCATGATTACAGCGAGATAGTTATACTTACGGATAATCTGAACAAGGCTTCCGCCGAGATCAACAAGACCGAAAATCTTCGGAAAGACCTGCTCGCGAATATATCGCACGATCTGCGTACTCCGCTGACGATGATAAAGGCTTATGCCGAGATGATAAGAGACCTGTCAGGAGATAATAAGGAGAAAAGGGAGGAACACCTTGGTGTTATCATAGAGGAAACAGACAGGCTTTCAAAGCTTGTAAACGAGATCCTTCTTTTATCTAAGTTCCAATCGGGAGTTGCGGAATTTGAAAATAAACCCTTTGATATCCAAAAAGCAGCAGGCGAAATAGTCCAGACTTACAAGGTTATGGAATCAGAAGGCTATACCATTTG
>CAMVBT010000211.1 GCA_947165805.1 uncultured Clostridia bacterium | reverse complement strand
ATTAAACTCGAAAGAAATCTGCTCCTTTTGGCAGTCAAAAGGAGCAGATATTTTTTATTTTGCGTTTCCTTAACTTGGTAAAGGCGTACTACTTAACGAGTCTGCAAGGCTAAGCGATTGGTCTTTCAGGAAGGTGGGAGGGGTGAGGGTGAGAGGGGGTCCGGGGGAGAGAGGGAAAGGGGGAGGGAGGGAACCTCATTTCTGTGAACAGCAGGATGCTGTTCAGAAGCTGCCCAAAGTGCCGCAAGGATGCGGCACATCATAGCAGCTTCCAAAGAAAGGGGGTTCCCTTCCTCACACTCTTCCTCTTTCCCCCGGGAAGGCTCACTCGGCGGAGAAATCGGACTTGGAAGCGCCGCAGAGGGGGCAAACGAAGTCCTCGGGGAGATCCTCGAACTTGGTGCCGGGAGCTATGCCGTTATCGGGGTCGCCGACTGCCTCGTCGTATTCCCAGCCGCAGAGATCACATACATACTTCATTCTGTTTTCCTCCTTTCACTTTGTTATTTCGCTATATTGTCCGGGACGTCTGTCCCGGAACAGACCCCAGCCGAGCCGGAGTTCATCAATATCATCGAGATCGAACTGCGCGGAGATGACGCTGTCGCTTTCGCGGTCACATTCCGCGATAATGCCGCCTGTTTCGTCGGTGATGAACGACGAGCCGTAGAATTTCAGCGCGGACTTCTGACCGCCGTTCTCCGCGCAGGGCTCCACGGTCTCGGTGCCGACGCGGTTCGCGGCAATGACGGGCATTACGTTCGCAGCGGCGTGCCCCTGCATAACGCGCCTCCAATGAGGCATACTGTCCACCTCAAGTATGGGCTCGGAGCCGATAGCCGTCGGGAAAAACAACAGCTCGGCGCCCAACAGAGCCATGCACCTCGCGGTCTCGGGGAACCACTGATCCCAGCATATCCCCACGCCTATCCTCGCGTACTTCGTGTCCCAGACCTTGAAGCCCGTGTCTCCGGGCGTAAAGTAGAATTTCTCCTGATAATAATGGTCGTCCGGGATATGGGTCTTGCGGTACACGCCGAGCAGGGCGCCGTCCGCGTCTATGACCGCCTCGGAGTTGAACAGGCGGTTCCCGTCACGCTCAAAAAAGCTTATCGGCAGCACGACGTTCAGTTCTTCCGCAACTTTTCTGAAATGCCGCACAGCGTCGTTTTCCGCGGTGGGCTTTGCGTAGGCGTAGTAGTCGTAGCGGCGCTCCTGACAGAAGTACTGCCGCTCGAAGAGCTCCGGCAGCAGGATTATCTGCGCGCCGTCCCCCGCTGCTTCACGGACGAGCTTATCCGCGCGATCTATGTTTTCGTTCACATCTCTGCCGCAGCGCATCTGCACAGCGGCGGCTTTTACTTTTCTCATGTTTTCCTCCCCGCGGGTATCTGCTGCGTTATGCAGTGGATATTGCCGCCGCCCTTTATTATTTCAAGCGCCCCGACGGGTATTATCTCCCTGTCCGGCAGGAGCCTTTTCATTATATCGAGAGCGCGCCTGTCGCTCGCGGCATTTTCACCGCCGAACTGCGGCAGGAGCACTATGCCGTTCGCGAAGAAGAAATTGACGTAGGACGCGGCGAGCCTTTCTCCGACCTCGCGGGTATCCTCGCCCTCCTCGAACTCATAGCCCTCCATGTCCGTTTCCGTAACGCACACGGGAATGTCCGGTATCGGGAGCTTGTGGACGGTGATCCTGCGCCCTTTCGCGTCCGTGGTATTTTCAAGCGCTTCAAGGCACGCCGCCGACAGCTCATACTGCGGGTCGTCCCTGTTGTCCGTCCACGCGAGGACGACCTCGGCGGGGCGTATGAACGCGCAGACGTTGTCGACGTGCTCGTTCGTCTCATCGTTATAAATGCCGCGGGGCAGCCAGATGACCTTTTCGGCGCCGAGCATATCGCAGAGCTTCCGCTCTATCTGCGCCTTCGTCATTCCGGGGTTGCGCCCGGGGCTGAGCAGACAGCTTTCCGTCGTCAGTATCGTCCCCTCGCCGTCGGAATGTATCGAGCCTCCCTCCAGCACGAAATCCCCTGCGCTGACGCACGGGAAGCCCGCCCTGCGGCAGAACTCCTCCGCAAGCGCGTCGTCGCGCTCCCAGTGCGCGTAGAGCCCGTCGTAAGTGCCTCCCCACGCGTTGAAGCGCCAGCTTATGCCGCGCACCTCGCCGGTCTCGTCGTCCTTCACGAAGGTCGGCGCGGTATCGCGCGCCCACGCGTCGTCCGTCGGTATCTCAACGAGGCGGATATTCTCTGACCTGTCGAGCATACGTTCCGCGGCGGAGCGGGTATTTTCGCTGACGACGACATACACGGTCTCGCCCTGCCGGGATATGAAGTTTATTATCTGCTCGAACACCATCTGCGCGGGCACGGCATGAAAGCCCCACGAACCCGGGCGCTCGGGAAATATCAGTATCGCCGCCTGCTGGGGCTCGAATTCCGCGGGCATACGAAAGCTCATGACAGTCTCTCCTTGAAATCGCGGTAGCCGAAGCTCTTCACAAGCTCATAACCGCCGTTTTCGCGCAGTATGCCGATATCCGGCAGCGGCATACCGTTGAAGGTGTTGTTCTTGACCATTGTATAAAGCGCCATATCCTCAAAGCACAGCCTGTCGCCCTCGTTCAGCGGCTCGTCGAAGCTGTAATCCCCGATGATGTCCCCGGCAAGGCAGGTGCGCGAGGAAAGGCGGTATGTGTATTTCTTTTCGCCGGGCTGTCCGCTTGCGAAAAGCGGCGGGCGGTAGGGCATTTCGAGCACGTCGGGCATATGGCACGCCGCCGACGCGTCGAGTATGGCGATGTCGATGCCGTTGCGCACAGTCTCCATGACCTCGGTGACGAGCCAGCCGGCGTTCAGCACGACGGCTTCACCGGGCTCAAGGTACACCTGTACTCCGTATTTTTCGGAGAACCGCTTTATCAGCGATACAAGCCCCTCAATGTCATATCCGGGCTTCGTGATGTGATGACCGCCGCCGAAGTTCACCCATTTGCATTTTTTCAGGTACTTGCCGAATTTTTCCTCGACGGCGCGCACTGTCTTTTCGAGCGGCTCGAAGCCCTGCTCACAAAGCGTGTGGAAGTGCAGTCCGTCAACGCCCTCAAACTCCGCCTCGTCGAAGTCGCAGAGCCGCACTCCGAGCCGGGAGCCGGGAGCGCAGGGGTCGTATATAGGCTCGTCCTGCGTGGAGAGCTCGGGGTTTATCCGTATGCCGATGCTTTTTCCCTTGCAGCGGCTCCGGAATTTCCGGAGCTGCGCGAACGAGTTGAAAACGATGTGGTCGGAGACCTCCGCGATCTCACCGAACTCGCTGTCCTTGTAGGCGGGGCAGAAAACGTGAACGTCCTTTCCGAACTCCTCCCGTCCGAGCTTCGCCTCATACAGCCCGCTGGCGGTGGTGCCGTCGAGATACTGTGATATTGTCGGGTACACGGCGAACATCGAGAACGCCTTCTGCGCGAGCAGTATCTTACAGCCCGACGCGTCAGCCACGCCGCGCAGTATGCGCAGGTTCCGCAGCAGAGCCGCTTCGTCGAGCACATAGGCGGGAGTCGCTATTGTCCCGAGCGCCGGGTGAGCAAGCAATTTTTCATTCATATCAGTCAACGAGAACGGGGTTCTCGTCCACCTGCCACGGCAGACCGTACTTGTTCAGCGCGTCCATATACGGGTCGGGGTCGAACTCCTCGACATTGAACACGCCCGCGCCCTTCCATGTGCCGCCCGCGACCATTGCGGTGCCTATCATGGCGGGAACTCCGGTGGTGTAGGATACGGCCTGAGCGCCCGTTTCCTTATAGCATTCCTGATGATCGCATACGTTGTAGATATAGATGCTGCGCTCCTTGCCGTCCTTTATGCCGCGGAAGATGCAGCCGATGTTGGTCTTGCCGACGGTGCGCGGACCGAGCGAAGCGGGGTCGGGAAGCAGCGCCTTCAGGAACTTGATCGGAACTATCTCGCGTCCCTCGAACTTTACGGGCGTTGTTCCGAGCATTCCCACGTTCTGCAGGCATCTCATGTGGTCAAGATACGACTGCCCGAAGGTCATGAAGAAGCGTATTCTCTTCACGTTCGGGATATTCTTCGCGAGGGATTCGATCTCCTCATGGTGCAGCAGGTACATATCCTTCATGCCCACGCCGTCGAAGTTGTATTCGCGCTTTATCTCCATGGGCTTTGTCTCCACCCAGTGTCCGTCCTCCCAGTAGGAGCCGTTCGCGGAGACCTCACGCAGATTGATCTCGGGGTTGAAGTTCGTGGCGAACGGATATCCGTGGTCGCCTCCGTTGCAGTCGAGGATATCGATGTAGTGTATCTCGTCGAAGTAGTGCTTCTGCGCGTAGGCGGCGTAAACGCTGGTAACGCCGGGGTCGAATCCCGTACCGAGCAGCGCAGTCAGCCCCGCAGCCTTGAATTTGTCGTTGTAAGCCCACTGCCACGAATAGTCGAAGTAAGCGGTGAAGCCCTTCTCCTCGCAGCGCTTTTCGTAAACGGCGCGCCACTCGGGGTCGTCGGTGTCCTCCGCCTCGTAGTTGGCGGTATCGACATAGTTCGCGCCGCATTCGAGGCACGCGTCCATGATCGTGAGGTCCTGATACGGCAGAGCCACGTTCAGTACGGTGTGGGGCTTGAATTCCTTCATCAGCCTGCACAGCGAGTCAATGCTGTCCGCGTCAACAACGGCGGTGGTCAGCACAGCCTTTGTCCGGCTCCGCAGCTTCTCCGCCAGAGCGTCGCACTTCGACTTCGTCCGGCTCGCTATCAGTATCTCCGTGAATATCGGATTCTCACAGCACTTGTGTATCGCAACGGTCGCTACGCCGCCGCATCCTATCACCATAAGTTTCATTGTTAAAATACCTCCGGATCTTTTTAATTCATAATTAATAATGCATAATTGCGGTGTCCGCTTCGCGGACGTATCGGAATTGTGACAACGCCGCTAACCCGTGCGATATGCCAATAGCGCTTTACCCTATCTTTGTTCCGCAGTCCGGGCAGAAAT
>CAMVBT010000210.1 GCA_947165805.1 uncultured Clostridia bacterium | reverse complement strand
GCGCGTGAACCCTCTGCCATAAGATAGTATATATTCATCCATATCTTCTCGCCGCTCATCTTGCCGTTGGTCTCGTTGCCGAGCTGGACCATTCCGACGTCAGCGCCGGCGTCCTTCAGCTTCGTGAGGCAGTCTTTCGTATACTGATAGAGGGCTTCCTTCTTTTCCTCGATCTCCATGCCTTCCCATGCTTTGGGGCACATCTGCTTTGAGGGGTCGGCCCAGAAATCCGAGTAGTGGAAGTCCGCAAGGAGCTTCAGCCCCGCGTCGGCTGCGCGCTTTCCGATCTTGCAGGCGGTCTCTATGTCATTGTTGCCGCCGCCGTAGCTGTTGCCTGCCGCGTCGAAGGGGTCGTTCCAGATACGGACTCTTATGTAATTCACGCCGGACTGTTTCAGCGTGTCGAATAAATCGTTTTCATTCCCGGCATAATCATAGAACTTCACGCCGGACTCTTCCAATGAGATGACGGTCGATATATCGCAGCCCATGATGAAATCGTCGGGCAGGTTTTCGACCTTCTTAACATAAAGGCTGTCGCTGGGTATGGGATCAACCGGCTTTGCCGCGGGGCTCTCCGTCTGCGTCACGGTCTGCTCTTCCGCCGCTGTTGTCCCGGCGTCCGCAGATGTCTGTGCCGGTTTGTCGGTCCCGCATGACGAGATCATCATGATCGCCGCCATAAAAGCGCAGATACCTGTTTTTGCGTGTCTTTTTCTCATAAACTGTCTCCTGTCGGGGCGCTGTTGCGCAATTTTTTCTTTCGCAGTATATGACGGCTGCGAGGCAGGTATCCTGCCCTTTGCTGTTCGGTAACAGACGGTTTGGGTGCGCGGGCTCCGCACTGCGCAATTTTTTCTCTTTCGCAGTATATGACGGCTGCGAGGCAGATGACCCGCCCTTGCTGTATGGTAACAGACGGATTGGGAGCGCGGGCTCCGCGCCGCGCAATCGGTTGCTCACAAATTCATAATATCACAAACATTTAATTGTGTCAATCTCCATTTTTTATAAATATTCGGTAATATTTTAGGGCAATATGACAAACAGAGCGACTCGCTGTTGCGCAGAATGTCACCCGAAACTGCGCAACGGCGTACACGGCTCCCGCATCGTACCGATCCGGTACGATCTGACGGTCTCTGCAAACCCGATTGGTCACACCGCACAAAATCTGGACAGGAAATTGTACATCGTTCACAAAATTTGCAGTTTTCTGCATATTTTTCCAAAAATCCTGTCACAAAACTCCCGTCCGCAAAGTTTTATATAATAGAGGCGCAGAAATCGGCGCACGGGAAAAGGAAAACATAAGGAGGAAATACCATGAAGATACTCAGAACACTCGCAGCATTCACCGCTGCAGCGGCAGTAGCGGCTTCCGCGGCGCCGTCCTACGCGACAGCTTACAACACATACCTCTCAAAGGTCTCCGCGTCCGTGGAGCAGGAGGTGCGCACCCGCAGCTATGTCTCCCCCATGACCACCAACCGCAAGGCCACACGCTACAAGAACTTCATCAAAGCCAAGACGAGGCTTTATCAGGACAATGACTACTACTGGTCGACGTCAATAAGCTGGCAGCCCGTAAAGGACGCCCTGCTCTATTACGTTTACAGCAACGCCGGCGGAAAGTATAAGCTCGTCGCGAAGACCTCCGATACGAATTATTACTGCGGCGACTGCGCGACATACTTTGTACGTCCCGTTACATACGACTACAACGACAAGCGCATACTCGGCGCGAGCTCGAACAAGATAGAAGTAACATATCCGGACTACCGCTGGTTTGACGACGATGATCTCGTCGAGGAAGAATACAAGGACGCCGTAAACATCGCGGGGGCTCCGCAGACGACCTACAGCGCGGATACCGCAGACGCTGCCGCCGACGACGGCTATTACTACGAGGAAGCCGAAGCAGAGTACTGCGACGATGACGACGGCTGCATATCCGACGATGAATACGGCTGGTTCGAGATGCCCGACAACGAGGAATACAGCAAGTACGCCGTTGACGGCTTCAAAAGCGCTGCGCAGACCCCGCTGTCCACCTTCTCCGCGGACGTTGACACGGCTTCCTACGCCAACGCGCGCAGAATGATAATGAACGGCAACCGCGTAACCCCGGACGCTGTGCGCATCGAGGAATTCCTCAATTACTTCGATTACAACTACGTTCAGCCGAAGAGCGGCAAATTCTCCGTGACCTACGAATATACGGACTGCCCATGGAACAAGGAAGCGAAGCTCCTGATGCTGGGCGTTCAGGCAAAGGACGTCGAGACCGAGCCGAACTCGAACCTCGTGTTCCTCGTTGACGTCAGCGGCTCGATGTACTCGCAGGATAAGCTCCCGCTGGTGGTGGATTCTCTCAAGAAGCTCACCGCCGAAATGACAAAGAAGGACCGCATCTCCATAGTCACCTACTCCGGCGAGGAAAGAGTCATCATCTCCGGAGCGCGCGGCAATATGCGCAACTGCATCGGCGAGCTCGCCGACACGCTCGTTGCCTCGGGCTGCACGAACGGCGAGGCCGGCATCAATATGGCATACGATATCGCGGCGCGCAACTACATACAGGGCGGCAGCAACCGCGTCATACTCGCGACAGACGGCGACCTCAACGTGGGCATATCCGACAAGGACGAGCTCTCCGAGTTCATCTCGAAGAAGCGCGGCTCCGGCATCTACCTGACAGTTCTCGGCTTCGGCACGGGCAACCTCAAGGACGACCGCATGGAGGCTCTCGCAAAGGACGGCAACGGCAACTATCACTACATCGACTGCGCGGAAGAGGCTTCAAAGGTGCTCGTTGACGAGCGCAAGGCCACCCTCATCACAGTCGCGGACGACGTGAAGCTGCAGGTCGAGTTCAATCCCGCTCTCGTTGACAGCTATCGCCTTATCGGCTACGACGGCCGCAGACTTGCCAACGAGGACTTCACCAACGACAAGAAGGACGCCGCCGACCTCGGCGCAGGCCAGAGCGTGACGGTAATGTACGAGATAATCCCCGCAAAGAACAGCGGAAGCTCTCTGCAATACCAGACAAATAACGGCAACAAGACCGACATCTGCACTCTCAAGTGCCGCTACAAGAAGCCCGGTACCGAAAAATCGAAGGAATTTTCCGTCGCGGTGAAGGCAAAGAACTACTGCACATACACAAACACGGGCATCAGATTCAAATTCGCAGCCTGCGTCGCGGAAGTCGCAATGGCTCTGCGCGGCGACAAGTCCTACGGGAATGTCTCCATAAAGAACGCGAAGGCGCGCTTCAACAGACTCGACGAAGACGAGCTCGCGTCGATAGGCTGGAGCGAGGATTTCGGTGCTCTTCTCGAAAATCTCGGATAAATAAAATGACCCGCTGTTCCGCAGGGAACGGCGGGTCTTTTTGTTCTGCGGTCACTGACCGTTTTCCATATTCCTCTTCTTGGTGAGGTATGCCACGCCTGCCGCCGTTACGGCAACAAGCCCCGCTGTCATGAACGGAATGCCGCCCGTGGACGGGTTTCCGTCATTCGAGTTGTCCTTGTAAAGCTCGGCTTCGGCTATCTTGCCCTTGTCATTGAGATCGTCGTCGGCTTCTTCAAGGTCGGCAGCGTCGTCGTCCTCGGTCACTTCAACGAGGTCTCCGTCGTTTGTAACGATGTCGGTATCATCGGCGTTGTTCTCCGCCGGGTCATCAACGGTATCTGCATCGCCGCCGGTGATCTCGTCGACCGCGTTTCCCGCGCCGTCGAGGATATCATTCGCGGCATTGCCTATGCCGTCGGCCGCGTCGCTTATGCCGTCACCGACGTTTTCTATCACATCGCCGGCGCCGTCTGCTATCTGCTCCGCGGGAGACTGCGCGTACACAGGCGCTCCCATAAGAGCAGCCATGCAGACTGCGGCCGCCGCTGCGGTAATCTTTCTTTTCATAATGATTCTCCGTTCGATCACGCTTGCTTTTGTTCGTTTATCCGAACACAAATATTCTTTGCGTAATCGGACGGATTATTATTGGGAAAATTTTCGTTTTCAGAAAAAATGCGGTTTTCCGGATATCCCGTTATGCGAGGAAAGGCGCAAGAGGCAGCCCCGCCTTATTGTATACCGGGATATCGTCCGTATAGTTCGTCCAGAGGTAGCGCACACTTACCGGTTCGGGGACTTCCGGCGAAGTCACGGATATCGTATCGGCACCGACTCTGCATTCTGCCGGGCGGAACTCTCCGTCGGCACCGGCCAGCTCGAAGCCCGGGCCTCCGGCGCGCATCTCAAGCGGCGTCGAGGTGCGCACTTTCACCGTGATACCGCCGTTCTCCGGGAGCGCGGACTCAAACATCGGCGCATTGAAGTCCTCGTTCCTGTCGCCGTAGGCCGTGTAAAGCGCCTGCAAACAAAGCCTGTGCGCGACCTGCTCCTTGTCGTGGGGGTGTATCTCGTTGAACTCGCCGCAGTCTATCGCCACCGCAAGCCCCGTGTTCCTTATCGTGCGGTAAGCCCTGTCCTGCGCCTCACGGATTACGCACCAGCTCTTTGTGTCCGGGTCGGCGTGATATTTATGCATCGGGAGCTGCACGATCAGGAACGGCAGTCCGCTGTCGCCCCAGTCGCTGCGCCACAGTCCGATCAGTCCGCGCAGCAGCTTGTAGTACGGAGCCGGGTTGCTGTCGTCGCTCTCGCCCTGATAGTAGATAAATCCCGCCAGAGTGTAGGGGCAGACGCGCTTTATCATGCTTTTGTACAGCGCCGTCGGGCTCATGGGATTATCCGGCACCGGAGGCCCCGGGTACTTACACTCGCCGCAGACTTTCAGGCACTCGCCCCAGTCGGGGTCCTTCGCGGTCGCGTAGTATTCGACCCTGCGCTTATCCCAAGCGGAGTTATATTCGACGTATTCCCGGTAGATGTCCGCGATCTCGCGCTCGCTTTTACCCTCGCACAGCGCCAGCATCTCATCGAGATCACAGCGCATATCCTTGTCGGCGCTCAGGCTCTCCTCGCTCATCCAGTAGCTCGCC
>CAMVBT010000209.1 GCA_947165805.1 uncultured Clostridia bacterium | reverse complement strand
GCGTCGGAGGACTGTATCGACTTGAATTCCTTTCCGTCGTAGTCAACGAGCATCTTCACGATGAACTCGTCCACGTTGTCGGTCAGGTAGAGTATCTCATAGCCCTTTTCCTTGAGCATTTCGGTCTGGGGCAGGCTGTCGAGCTTGGTGACGGATTCGCCCGCCGCGAAGTAGATAGCGTCCTGACCCTCTTTCATGCGGGTCTTGTATTCTTCAAGGGTGGTCAGCTTCTTCTCCGCGCTGGAGGTGAACATCAGCAGGTCCTGCAGGAACTCCTTCTGCATACCGTAGGAGCTGTACAGACCGTACTTTATCTGGAGCCCGAAGTTCTTCCAGAATTCCTCGTACTTCTCGCGGTCGTTGTTGAGGAGCTTCTTCAGCTCGTTCTTTATCGTGCGCTCGATGCTCTTTTCGATGAGCTTGAGCTGTCTGTCGTGCTGGAGCATCTCACGGGAGATGTTGAGCGAGAGGTCCTCGCTGTCCACAAGTCCGCGCACGAAGCTGAAATAATCGGGCAGAAGGTCGGCGCACTTGTCCATTATCATAACGCCGCTCGAATAGAGCTGTAAGCCCTTTTCGTATTCCTTGGTGTAGAAGTCGAACGGAGCCTTTTTCGGTATAAAGAGCAGGGCGTTGTATGTTGCGGTACCCTCGGTCTTTGAGTGGATATGGAGCAGCGGGTCAACGTAGTCCATGAACTTTTCCTTGTAGTACTCGTTGTACTGCTCGTCGGTGAGCTCCTGCTTGGACTTCTTCCATATCGGCACCATGCTGTTGAGGGTCTCTACGGACTTTTCGTCCTCATATTCGCCCTCCTTGCCCTCGACGGGCTTGCGGTGGGTGGTCTCCATTTTTATCGGGTAGCGGATATAGTCCGAATAGCGCTTTACGAGGCTGCGGAGCTTGTACTCCTGCAAGAACTCGTCGTAGTCCTCCTCATCGGTCTTATCCTTGATATACAGGGTGATGACCGTACCGTTCGAGTCCTTCTCGGCTTCGGTCACCGTGTAGCCGTCAACGCCCTCGCTCGACCAGAGGTAAGCGGTATCCTCGCCGTACTTCTTTGTGAGGACTTCGACCTTTTTCGCGACCATGAATGCCGAGTAGAAGCCCACGCCGAACTGACCTATGACATCGACTTCCTCCTTATCGGCGTCGGCGTTGTCCTGCTTGAATTTCAGAGAGCCGGACTGCGCTATGACGCCGAGGTTGTTCTCGAGCTCGTCCTTATCCATGCCTATGCCGTTATCGGTCACGGTTATTATGCGCTTATCCTTGTCGAACGCGAGGTCTATCTCAAGGTTCTCTCTCGTTATGCCGAGGTTTTCCTGCATAGACTTGAAGTAGAGCTTGTCCATAGCGTCGCTCGCGTTGGATATCAGCTCACGCAGGAATATCTCCTTATGCGTATAGATCGAATTGATCATCATTTCCAGCAGGCGCTTCGATTCCGCCTTGAACTGTTTCTTTCCCATGATTATCGTCCCCTTTGGTATATCTTTTAGCACTCTTTGTTCCCGAGTGCTAAATCTATTATACCACTTTTTTTGCAGATGTCAAGCCCTTTTTTCAGATTTTTTACGCGCTAAAGGTCTGCGTATATACTGCGATGTATTCTCTCGATCTCGTCGATATCGTAGCTGGGCTTACTTTGTTCTGTCAGGTATTTATTTCTGCTGTCGGGAGGTTCTCTTGCTTCCCAGACACGGACGGCTGCTTTCCAGTCGTTCATGGGATTTCTGCCTATTTTCCAGCCGTTAGCGGAATAGTAATCGACGAATCTCTGAGCGTTGATGCCGTTATTTCTTTCACGGCAGTAGTTTTCGACGTCTTCGAGTGTAGGCAAAGAGCAAGAACTGTTCCCTGCGGAAGTTGTTGTCGTTGTTGTTGAGCGGGAGTTGTTGTCACTGACAACAACAACACTCTCACTTACACTCTCACTATCACTCTCACTCTCACTAACACTCTCACTCTCACTAACACTCTCACTCTCACTAACACTATCACTATCATTATCATTATCACTAACACTAACACTATCAGTTGCATTTGCAAGCAATTGTTTACATTTGTCAGCTTTTGCTTTAGCGGCCTGCGAACGTTTTTTACAGATCTCCTCATACTTTTCAAAATCCGCATCGAGTCTGACACGGATAAAGGAGAACGCCATTCTGACGGTACCGGGCAAACTATCTATATTGGTATCCATACCGTTGACATAGCGGAGAATGAGCATAATGAGGTCTGCCTGTTCCTTTGTGGTGAGCATTTCAAAGTGTTTGATATAATCGTTATAGAGCACGAAAGACTTTTTGGTCTCGGACACGATCTCTCCCCCTTTCAGAGTTCTTCTATTTTACATAGTAACACACTTCCTTCGGACATACAATGACATTATCAGTTAACTGAAATTTTCTCTTGCAAAAGCGAAGGAAATGTGGTAAAATAAAAAAGACAACGTAAACCCGGAAAAAGGAGGATATATGGAAAAGAAAAAAAGAACTCCCGTGGACAGCGTCGCGGCGCTGGAGGCGGAGATAAAAAGGGTGAGAGAGGCGCAGAGGAAATACTCGGTGTACACGCAGGAACAGGTGGATAAGATATTCCTCGCCGCCGCAACAGCCGCGAATAAGGCAAGACTGCCGCTCGCGAAAATGGCAGTCGAAGAGACCGGAATGGGCGTGGTCGAGGATAAGGTGATAAAGAATAACTACGCCGCCGAGTATATCTACAACGCCTACAAGGATACAAAGACCTGCGGGGTCATAGAGGAGGATAAGGCTCTCGGCATACGGAGGATAGCCGAGCCCCTCGGCGTTATCGCCGCCGTTATCCCCACCACAAACCCGACTTCCACAGCGATATTCAAGGCGCTCATCTCGCTGAAAACGCGCAACGGTATCATCTTCAGCCCCCACCCCCGCGCAAAGAAGTCCACAGTCGAGGCCGCGCGTATCGTCTATGAGGCCGCGGTAAAGGCCGGAGCCCCCGAGAATATCATCTCGTGGATAGATGCCCCCAACCTCGATATGACCACGCTCGTGATGAAGGAGGCCGACATTATCCTCGCCACCGGAGGCCCCGGTATGGTCAAGGCCGCATACTCCAGCGGAAAGCCCGCCCTCGGCGTCGGAGCCGGAAATACCCCCGCCATAATCGACAAGTCCGCAGATATCGTGCTCGCCGTCAACTCGATAATACACTCGAAAACGTTCGATAACGGCATGATATGCGCGTCCGAACAGTCGGTCATCGTGCATAAGGATATCTACGACGAAGTGAAGCGCGAGTTCGCAGCACGCGGGTGCTACTTCTTAAAGGGTGCGGAGACCGACAAGGTGCGCAGGACTATCATAATCAACGGCGCGGTCAACGCAAAAATTGTCGGTCAGAAAGCCGCCACTATCGCGGAGCTGTCGGGCGTTAAGGTACCCGCGGGCACAAAGGTGCTCATCGGCGAGGTCGAGAGCGTCGATATCACCGAGGAGTTCGCGCATGAGAAGCTCTCGCCCGTCCTCGCGATGTACAAGGCAAAGGATATCCGCGACGCGTTCGACAAGGCCGAACACCTGATAGCCGACGGAGGCTACGGTCATACCTCGTCGATATATCTGAATGTTACCACGGAGCGGGAGATACTCGATGAGTTCACCGCAAGAATGAAGACCGGACGCATACTCATAAATACTCCGTCCTCTCACGGCGGCATTGGCGGCCTCTATAACTTCGGTACGACGCCCTCGCTCACCCTCGGCTGCGGCTCGTGGGGAGGCAACAGCGTCAGCGAGAACGTGGGTGTAAAGCACCTGCTCAATATCAAGACCGCCGCGGCAAGGAGAGAGAATATGCTTTGGTTCAGAGCACCGGAAAAGGTGTATATAAAGAAAGGCTGCCTGCCCGTAGCCCTCGATGAGCTGGGCAAGGTAATGGGCAAGAAGAGAGCCTTCATAGTTACGGATAATTTCCTGTACGGCGCAGGCTTCACAAAGCCGATAACCGACAAGCTCGACGAGCTCGGCATCACGCATACGACGTTCTTCGACGTTGAGCCCGACCCGACCCTCGACAGCGCAAAGGCGGGCGCGGAGCAGATGCGCGCGTTCAAGCCCGATGTGATAATAGCGCTCGGCGGAGGCTCCGCCATGGACGCGGGCAAGATAATGTGGGTGCTGTATGAGCACCCCGAGGCGGACTTCAAGGATATGGCGATGCGCTTCATCGACATACGCAAGAGAGTATATACGTTCCCGAAGATGGGTGAAAAAGCGTATTTCGTGGCGATACCGACCTCGGCGGGAACAGGCTCCGAGGTAACGCCGTTCGCCGTCATAACCGACCGTGAGGACGGCTGCAAGTACCCGCTCGCGGACTATGAGCTGATGCCCGATATGGCGATAGTCGATACCGATATGCACATGAGCGCTCCTAAGGGACTGACCGCGGCTTCCGGCATAGACGCGGTGACTCACGCCCTCGAAGCCTACGCCTCGGTAATGGCTACGGACTACACCGACGGACTTGCGATACAGGCGCTAAAGACGATATTCAGGTATCTGCCGCGCGCTTACGAGAACGGGCAGACCGACATTGAAGCCCGCGAGAAAATGGCGAACGCAGCCACAATGGCGGGTATGGCGTTCGCGAACGCGTTCCTCGGCATTTCGCACTCGCTGGCGCACAAGCTCGGCGCTTATCACCATATCGCGCACGGCATAGCGAACGCCCTTGTCATCTGCGATGTGATGAGGTACAACGCGGCGGAGGCTCCCGTTAAAATGGGGACGTTCCCGCAGTACGACCACCCGCACACACTCGCGAGATACGCGGAGATAGCGGACGCTCTCGGGCTCGGCGGAAAGACCGACGCGGAGAAGCTCGAAAACCTCATTGACGCGGTGGAGAAGCTGAAAAAGCAGATAGGCATAAAGCCCACGATAGCGGACTACGGCGTGTCGGAGAAGGACTTTCTCGCCACGCTCGACGAGATGACCGAGGCGGCGTTCGACGACCAGTGCACGGGCGC
>CAMVBT010000208.1 GCA_947165805.1 uncultured Clostridia bacterium | reverse complement strand
TTGAAGCGGCGTCCGAACATCAGACGGCCTGTGAACTCGTCGACTATGACGATCTCGCCGTCCTTAACGACGTACTCGATATCGAGGTGCATACAGCCGTGAGCCTTTATGGCCTGATTTACGTGGTGAAGTATGGTGAGGTTGTCGGGATCCATGAGGTTCTCGACACCGAAGAATTTCTCCGCTTTCTTTACGCCGTTCGGGAGCAGGGTAGCGGTCTTTGCCTTCTCGTCGATGATGTAATCGGCGGTATAGTCGTCCTGTTCTTCCTTTGCGTCGACCTCAACGACCTTTATGCTGGTCATCATTCTCGCGAGCTTATCCGCCTTTTCATAGAGGTCGGTGGGCTTGTCGCCGCGCCCGGAGATGATGAGCGGGGTCCTCGCCTCGTCTATGAGTATCGAGTCGACCTCATCGACTATGGCGAAATTCATCTCGCGCTGCACCTTATCGGCCTTGCGGATGCACATATTGTCGCGGAGATAGTCGAAGCCGTACTCGTTGTTCGTGCCGTAGGTTATGTCGCAGGCATAAGCCTCGCGGCGCTGGTCGTTTTCCTTGTCGTGTATTATCAGTCCGACAGTCAGCCCGAGGAAGCGGTGAACGCGTCCGATCAGCTCGCTGTCGCGCTTTGCAAGGTAGTCGTTGACGGTAACGACATGAACGCCCTTGCCGGTCAGCGCGTTGAGGTATGACGGCAGAGCCGCGACGTAGGTCTTGCCCTCACCGGTCTTCATCTCGGCGATACGGCCCTGATGAAGCACGATGCCGCCTATTACCTGCACGGGGTACGGCTTGATGCCGATAACGCGCCACATAGCTTCTCTGCACACCGCGAACGCGTCGGGCAGGATATCGTCAAGAGTCTCGCCCTTTGCCAGACGCTCCTTGAGCACGGCGGTCTGACCCTGGAGCTCCTTGTCCGTCATTGCCTGATACATAGGCTCGCGGTCGAGGACTGCCTGCTTTGTCCCTTCTATTCTTTTTAATTCCTTTTCGGAGTATGTGCCGAAAAGCTTGCTGAAAAGGCCCATTTGCTTGTCTCCTTTGTTTTTTGCGCGGAGCCCGCGCACTTAACAGATATTCCAATATATTATACTATATTTTTCCCGTTTTGTCAACTTTTATTTAGCGCCGGCTCTCCGACCGATCTTTCGAGCTTTTTCATCGCCGAGAACTCGCCCAGCGCCATAAGAAGCGTTACGACCGTTGTGATGATATCGGCTGCGGGGCCCGCGTAAACGACGCCCTCGATGCCGCAGAACACCGGCAGTATCAGCACAAGCGGCATAAAGAAGATGATCTGTCTCGTCAGCGAGAGGATTATGCCCTTGACGGGCTTGCCGATAGACGTGAAGAACACCGATGTAACAGGCTGGAGGCTTACCAGCGGCACGAAGAACAGGAACACCCGGAAGAAGAACTCACCGAACGTGAAATACTGCTCCGTCCCCTCACCGAACAGTGAAAGTATCTGCCGCGGCATGGTCTGGAAGAATACGAACGCGGCCAGAGCTATCAGCATACTTGTCGCGGCGGCGAGCAGGTAGGCCTTCCTGACGCGCGGGTACCGTCTCGCGCCGTAGTTGAAGCTCTCTATCGGCTGACTGCCCTGCGCGAGGCCTATGGAGAACGAGAAAACGATCTGGTTGACCTTCATTATTATGCCCGCGCAGGCGAGGGTCACGGTGCTTCCGTACTCGGACATATCGCCGTAGTCGCGAAGCTGGGTGTTCACGACTATCTGCACCGCCATTATTGCGAGCTGGTTGAAGAAGGACGCGAGCCCTATCGAGATCATGGTGAGGATGTGCTTTGAGGGCAGGAAGTGCTTTTTCTGCAGCTCGGAGGTATGAAAGCGGAAGAACACATACCACAGCACTATCAGGGCGGATATTATCTGACCGATTATGGTAGCGGCGGCGGCTCCCGCCATTCCCCAGCCGAAGCCGAATACGAACAGCGCGTCGAGCACGGTGTTGATGACCGCGCCGGCTATGCTGCACAGCATGGTCATTCCGGGGCTGCCGTCCGCGCGCACCAGATGTCCGCCTCCGGCGGTCAGCAGCAGGAACGGGAATCCGAATGCCGTTATGCTCACATACTCCTGCGCGTAGGGAAGTATGGTCTCATTGGCTCCGAACAGATGAAGCATGGGGTCGAGGAATGTCAGCGTGACCGCGCTCAGGACTATGCCGCACGCCGAGAGCATCGTCACGGCGTTTCCGATGAAATATGGGGCTTTTTCGTTCTCGCCCTTGCCGAGCGAGAGATTGTAGCAGCTCGCGCCGCCCACGCCGAACAGCAGCGCCAGTGACATACACATCGTCGTCAGCGGGAAGGCTATGTTCGTGGCGGCATTGCCGTCGGTGCCGACAGCGTGTCCGATGAAGAGCTGATCGACTATATTGTACAGCGCGCCCACGAGCATCGCAATTATGCTCGGGACGGCAAATCTCAGCATCAGCTTTCCGACGGGCTCGGTGCCGAGGGGGTTCTTTTCTTTTTCCATTTTTCTTTCTTTTCCCTGTCTTTTTTCCGTCTATTATAAATATATTCCGATAAACGACATAAATTATATCATCATAGACCGCTTCTTGTCAAGGAATAGCAGGCTTTTTTTCGATTTTTCCTTACATTTTGGTTAATTTGTGATATAGCGCGGAGCCCGCGCCCCCGATTTTTCCTCAGATAGTACATTTATATTTTTACTTGCTTCTCCCATTGATTTTTTTTGCTTAATGTGATATAATATTCTATATTTCATAACTTTTCTTCGTTGAAAGGAAATAAAGATATGAAACTTATCTTCGCGATAGTCAACAACGACGATTCACACAACGTGGCAACGGCGCTCACACAGGGCGGCTTCTCTGCGACGAAGCTGGCCTCCACGGGCGGCTTCCTTATGGCGGGCAATACCACGTTCATGATCTGCTGCGAGAACGCCTCGGTGGACAGCGCCATAGCCGTCATAGCACAGAATTCCCGCAAGCGCAAGCAGTATGTCCCGAATGCCGCCTCCTATGCCGCGAACGAGGCTCCCGTGAGCTACCCCGTCGAGGTAAGCGTCGGCGGAGCTACCATATTCGTGACCGACATAGAGAGATTTGAAAAGCTGTAATGAAGATATACGGAAAGAAACGCGCTCTTGAAGCCCTTACGAATTTCAGGCGCTCGGGAAGAATGCCCCACGCCCTGCTGCTCTACGGAGCCCGCGGCATTGGCAAGCACACCCTTGCCGACTACGCCGCGATGCTGTATATGTGCGAAAAGCACGGCGACAGGCCATGTATGGAGTGCAACGAGTGCCGGCGCACCGAGAAGCATATCCACCCGGACGTGCTCTACCCGCTGCGGCAGATAAGCGATTCCGGCAAGTACAATGTGGACGGACTGCGGCAGTTCATCTCGGACTGCTATATAAAGCCCAATGACGGCGACATACGCGTCTGCGTGTTTGAGAAGCTCGACGAGATGCTCCCCCAGCACCAGAATACACTGCTGAAATTCATCGAGGAGCCTCTCGATTTCAACCGCTATATTTTCATAGCGGAGAAGAAAACTCCGATATTGCAGACGGTACTGTCACGCGTCACCGCGCTCGAGGTGGACGGAGCCGATGCTGAGGGGTTCGCGGAGGCGCTCGCCGAAAAGGAGATACCCGCCGAACGCGCCGCGGAGCTGTATGAGCGCTTTGCGGGCAACATAGGCGCGGCTGTGTCGTACACGGAGAGCGGCGAGGAGCTGAGCTACGTCACGGCGGCGATAAAAGCTGCCGGAGCAATAGCGGCACGACGCGAGACCGAGTGCCTTACGGCGCTGCTGGCCTTGAAGAACCGCGAGGATCTGTTTGAGACGATAGGCATATTGTCCGACATATTCGCGGCGGCTGCCGGCAAGCGCGGCGGCAGACCGGTCTCGGGAGCGTACAGGGCGCAGGCGGAAAAGATAGCTCAGGCACTTTCGCTGAAAACGGTGACCCGGCTGTACGACGAGTCGGTGCGGCTCTACGGAAAATCCACGGCGAACCCTAACCTGCGGCTTTTCGCGGGAGAATGCTGCGGTGCGTTCTTCGGCGTTATATACGGATAAACAGAAGGAGAAACAGATGACAGAGATTATAGGTATAAGATTCAAGGAGATAGGGAAGGTATATTACTTTTCGCCCGGCAAGGTAAAGGTTGCGCAGGGCGATAAGGTCATAGTCGAGACCGCCCGCGGCGTGGAGTGCGGCGAAGTCGTCATACCGAACCGCGAGGTCGAGGACAGTGCGATCGTGGCTCCCCTCAAACCGATAATCCGCAAGGCGGGTCCCGAGGATATGAAGCGTCTCAAGGACAACGCGGCGAAGGAAGAGGATATACTTAAGACCTTCACGAAGAAAATAGCCGAGCACGGCCTGAAAATGAAGCCGATAAACGTGGAATATACATTCGACGGCAGCAAGATATTGTTTTACTTCTCGGCGGAGAGCCGAGTGGACTTCCGCGAGCTGGTCAAGGACCTCGCGGGTATATACCGTACGCGCATAGAGCTGCGTCAGATAGGCGTTCGCGACGAGGCAAAGATGCTCGGCGGCCTCGGCATCTGCGGACGTCCGTTCTGCTGCTCCAGCTTTCTCGGCGAGTTCCAGCCCGTTTCTATCAAAATGGCAAAGGAGCAGTCGCTCTCGCTCAACCCGACCAAGATTTCCGGCACCTGCGGCAGACTTATGTGCTGCCTGAAATATGAGCAGGACAGCTACGACGCGCTGCTGAAAATAACCCCGAAGGTCGGAGCTCTCGTCGAGACTCCCGACGGTCAGGGTCACGTCGAGGAAGCCAACCTCCTCACCGGCGTGCTGAAAGTAAAGTTAAAGAACAACCCCGACGCTCCCCCCGCTGCTTACAAGCGCGAGGACGTCAAGCTCCTCCGCGATTCCCGCATCAAGGTCAACCGTGACGAACTCGCCGCGCTCAAAGGTCTGGAGGATTGAGCTGCCGCTTGCGCTCGAGAACGGGAACAAGAGGTCGCTTGCGCTCGAGAACGAGAACAAGTTGCCTCCGGCGGCCAGCTTTTTGAAAAAAGCTGG
>CAMVBT010000207.1 GCA_947165805.1 uncultured Clostridia bacterium | reverse complement strand
GTTTTGCAAAAAAACAGAAAAATTTTGTTCACATTCTTGACAAGCTGTGAATAATGTACTATAATATACTATGTAGTATTGTGCGGTATTATGCACCGAACGCGTTGAAAGAGGTCGATCACTTGCAGGGAGCGGATTCAATAACAAGACAGTTCATTCTGAATGAAAATACCCCGTTCGTGATAACCGAGGCATATTCAAAAATACGGACAAACCTCATCGCAGGGCTGAAAGACACACCCTATCATTCGGTCGTCATAACCAGCCAGTGCCGTGAGGAGGGCAAGACAACGACCGCCGTGAATATCGCGCTGTCGTTCAGCAGGCTCGATCAGCGTGTCCTGCTCATCGACGCTGATCTGCGCAGGTCGGGCATCCACGATACCCTGCGGCTGAAAAACCACTTCGGACTGAGCACTGTGCTCACTCGGGAGAGCGATATATACAGCGGGATCTGCGCCGATGTGCGCAAGAATTTCCACGTCATGCCGTCGGGTCCCAAGGTGCAGAACCCCTCCGACCTGCTGGGAAGCGCGGAGACAGAGCGCCTTGTACGAATGCTGTACGAATACTACGATATGATCGTGATAGATACCCCGCCGCTGTGCATCGCGAATGACTCGCTGCTGTTCGGCGGATATACGGGCGGGACGGCGCTCGTCCTGCGCGAGAACAAGACCACTCACAACGACCTCAGCGCCGCGCTCTCGACGATATCCCTGTCAAAAGCGCATTTCCTCGGCATCATCAAGACCCACTGCTCACAAAGGCGCAGAAGCCGCAGTGAGGACTACAAGGCCGATCTCGAGGAGACCGCCGAGGAATTCGACGATGAGGCGGATATGGATTTTTCGATTGACGACTGATAAATGATCTTCGGTAATATTATACTTGTCATGCTGCCGCTGCTGACGGGCGCTGCGGGGTACTTCTGCGAAAAGAAGGAGCAGAAGGCTCTGTTCAGCCTGATATGCGGCGGGATCGTGTATTTCGTTTCCGCGGCCGGCGCGGTGAACGGGCAGATGCACGATGTGCTCGTGATGACGGCGGGAAGGCTCCCGGTGGCATCTCTTGGCATTATCGACGCCCCGCCCGCGTATCTGCTGATACTGCGGATATGCCTCGGAGCGGGTATCGGAGCCGGAGGCTTCGCGACAGTGCAGGCTCTGCTCCACAGCTTCCTGACAGCCGCTTATATCTACGAAAAGCCGGGCGTGCCTTACGCGGGCGCCGCCGTGCTCACGGCGCTGTTCCTGCCGCTCGTATGCTTTGACGCTAACATCTTCACGGCAGTCCTTATCTGCCTCTTCTCCGCGAGATACGCGGAGGAACGCCGCTTTTTCAGGTTCGCGGCGGTCATATTCATCGCCGCGTGCTTTGACGCGTCGGTGCTCCTGCTTATACCGGTATGGCTCATATCGCTGATACCGAAGAACTATATAACACTGCCACTCGCGGCGGGAATAGCCGCTGCCGCGGTGTATTTCCCCGGGGCTGCGGAGGCTGTCACGGGCTTTCTCGGGAACGGGAGCTGCGCCCGTATGCGGACGCCCCTGCCGCTTGCGGTGTGCACGTGCGCGGCAGCGCTTGTGCTGATGCTGACTGCGGCGATGTACCGCAAGCGCAGCGAAATGACCGCGCGGCTGATACCCGTATTCATAACGGGCTCGGCACTGTCCGCGGCGGCGGTCTTCGTCCCGGAGCTCTCGGTCCCCGCACAGGCGGCTCTCGCTCTTTCGGCGGCGGCGCTTGCGCCGGATGCTCTCGCTATTTTCAGGCGTTTTATGGTGATAATGTTCCCGAAACGCAAAAAAGCCGCGGATTTCACGGCGCTGGCAATATTCGCCGCGCTGACAGCGGGGCTTTGCGCTTATATCGTATTCTCGGACTGCTTCGGCAGCTCCGGTTTCGGGATATCACTTTTCGGGGAGGCGGGCTGACATGATGATAAGAGACCTTGACAGCTTCGCGGCTCGTCACCCGGCGTTCTCGCGGTATGCGAAGGAACGCATAGCGGTGTTCCACGACACCGGGCTCGGCACAAACATAGCGTGCTGCACGGCTGCGAGCCTTGCGGCGGGCTTCTTCTCGAACGGAGACAACGGCATACTGTTCGCGGCTGCGCTTACGGTCATGCTGGCGGTATGGCTGTTCTCGTCGCTGCTGGCGGGATTTCTGCGGCAGTGGTTGTTCATCTTCTTTACCGCGCTGTATTTCGTGCTCCCGCAGATACTCATTCTTCCCCCGGTGGGTGAAGACACGGCGGCTATGAGCGAAACGCAGTATTTCATCTCCGATATACTTGAATACATCTGGGCAGGCCCGTTCACAGCGGCTTTCCCGTATATAAGCTATATAACCGTAAGCTATATCCTGTTCGGGATATACATTCTGATATTCTTCGCCGGCGTAAGACTGCGCTCGGCGGCAAAACACTCCGGGCTTTACTGCAGAGCAAGGCTCGAACAGATGAACTGATCGGTACTTCCGAGGTTCGGGATAATTGAAAGGACGGCTTTCAGAATGAGATCCAGAAAACTGATATCTTTAATAACGGCGGCTGCAATGGCTTTTACCGCGGCGACCACGGTGTTCGTGAGCACTGCGGCGGCGTTCGGATACTATACGCCGTATCCGCCGGATACATTTGCGGAAAGTATAGATAACGGAGTATGTGACGCAGCGCTCGATACAAATACCCCGTTCGCCATAACATATACAGGCTCCGCGAGCGAGACTGTCATAGGAGGCCCCGCGCTGCGCGCTCTCAAGAGCAGGCTCGCAGCTCTCGGCAAGAACTATGCGCGCTTTGAGATCACAGACACAAAGAATCTCGGCGGAGCGCCGATAAAGTATATCGCTGCCCTTGACAGCGACTTCTTCGCCGGTATCAGTCTGGCTCCGGCTTCCACAGCGGTCGAGGCGGACGGCAACGGCATCAATCTCGCGCTGAACTTCGTTCTTGACAACGTGAACAAGACGATCACCGTTACAGGAAATCCGAACTCCGTCGGAAAAGGCTACTATGACAAGACCGTCAGCTATACGCTTGAATACGACCACGCGATGACACTGCTCGGCAACGCGGGCATAACCTCGTCAAAGAAGCTGCGCTGGTACTACATCGACGGCAGCGGCAAGGAAGTCACGGCGAACATCACGAACGCCGCTGTTGACCAGCACTTCTATATGGATACGAACACCTACGGCGGCCTGTATATCAAAGCATACGACCCCGAGAAGGAGAAATACTACAGCTATGAAGAGTCCGACTCGCTGATAAAGGAGGCTCTCGCGGACGCGTTTGGTATGGCCGCGACCGACAGCCTTGACAGCATCGTCGGCGGCGTAAAGTCGCTGATAGACGGCGCTTATCTCAGCAGGAACGATATAGACGGCTACATAAAGGATTATCTGTTCGAGGACTCCGACGACGGCAAGGCTCACCGCAAGGAGCTGGCGAAGCTCCTGCTCTCGGAGAACCGCGATCAGGTCGTAGATGCCCTGTATGAGGTGTTCGGCGACGGCACCACGACACGTCAGGAGACCGCTATCCTCGATCATATCTGGGACGAGCTCGAGGACAAGGTGGGCGACGAGGTCGAGGATAGGCTGCTGGCGATAGTCAGGGACCCGAACAAGTACGACACGACTTATCTGTTCTATGTCGCCAAGGAACTGTTCGACTATAATATCAAGCAGTGGGCGGAGGATAATTTCCGCACGCTCCAGATACTCATAGACGATCTGAAAGCCAATTATCCGAATCTGACTCTCGCGGAGATACTCGACAAGATCGGGTACACAAAGACCGACACGGTTCGCGATCTGATACGCGAAGCGCTGGAACAGGCTCTCGGCTACAACTCCGTGCAGTACACAAATCAGAGCATCAGAGAGCGTCTTGAGGACGCTATAAAAACCGCCGTTGACGATATCAACGCATCTCTTTCCGTATATGCTACCAGAGACGAGATGATCGACGCTATTCCCGCGGCAGTGGCGGCATACTTCGCCGCGAAATCCGAAGAGTTCAAGGGCGATACAGGCCTTTCGGCATACGAGGTAGCTGTGGCGAACGGCTTCACCGGCACCGAGGAGGAGTGGCTCGCTTCGCTTACCGGAGCCCCCGGAAAGTCGGCCTATGAGCTTGCTGTCGAGCACGGCTACACCGGCACGGAGCTCCAGTGGCTGCGTTCGTTGTTCGGCGCGGACGGCATCGACGGTATCGACGGTGTTGACGGCAAAGACGGCAAGGACGGAAAGGACGGACGTGACGGAATCGACGGACGCGACGGTCAGAACTTCACAGACTGGGCTATACAGCACTACGGCAGCGTTGACGGCTTCATAGCCGCGGTCGTGAATGAGGTGCTCCGGAACGTCAAGGACGGCAAGTCCGCGTATGAGGTCGCAGTGGAGAACGGGTTCCGCGGCTCCGAGCAGGACTGGCTCGATTCTCTCGTGGGCGAATCCGCTTATGATATCGCCATAAGGAACGGCTACCGCGGTTCCGAGGACGAATGGCTCGAGTCCTTGCAGGGACGTGACGGTCAGGACGGACAGGACGGCAAAGACGGCCGTGACGGCCGCGACGGTCAGATAATCTACATGGACAGCTATTCTCCGAATGCCGCAAGACCCGGTGAAGTCATAGATCAGAATGACCCCGACGATTCCGAGGAAGAAGAGATCGCCATTCTCGACGGCTATGAGCCGAATAAATACTCCGGCGTTGTCGCAGGTCAGACAACAAGCCCCAACGCACGCTCCGCCAACCCCGCTACCGGAGCCGCCGCCGGCATCATTATCCCCGCCGCCGCAGTCGGCGCTGTCCTGCTCGTGAAAAAAGACAAACGTAAACGCGGACGAAAGTAGTCGCTTACGCTCGAGTGGTCGCTTACGCTCGAGTATTGTCGCTTACGCTCGAGACTGGGGGAAAACTTTTTTGAAAAAAAGTTGTCTGTCGGTCAGCCCCTCTGGCTCCTTCGTCGCCACCTCCCCGCTAACGGGGAGACCACCCCAGACCCCCTTTCAAAAAACTTTCAACCGCTCCGCTATTAAATTAGAAAGAA
>CAMVBT010000206.1 GCA_947165805.1 uncultured Clostridia bacterium | reverse complement strand
GGGGTGAGAGTCCCATGATGCCGCGCCGGCGGCAGCCCGATATATTCCCGGAAGCACCGCAAGGTGCGCTGGCAGGGGTGTCGGGGACAAATATGCCGGAAAAACTTACAGGCAATACAGCGGAACGGTTATTGCTGTTCCGCTGATATATATAATCAGATCACAGCCCTGTAATTTCGCAGGGCTGCGGTCTATATATTTTCGGAGTATGAAGATGAGAACCGATATTTATACACTTGCCGAGGTTAAAACGGAACTTGTAAATATGATCTGTTTGCAGTATGTTGATAAACTTCTGCGAGAAGGCAGGATATCAGAAAAACACGCCAAAATGCTTTATCAGCGCTATACGGCAAAATGCACAGGTAAGAGAAGATAAATCTATACACATTGGTGATTCCAATTTGGCAGAAAAAGTGGTATTGTGTACTGTAATAAATGCGAAAAAGAAAGGACTGATCGTATGGTAGTAACAAAGATACAAGCCGCCACGGATGTCAAGATCATCACAAGGCTTGCGGCATACATACGAGTATCAAGTGACAGCGAAGATCAGCTCCACTCCTTCTCTGCGCAGTACAGGTACTACAACAGCATCGCCGCGAACAGCGACGACACGATACTTATAGACATTTACGCAGACGAGGGCATCACTGGAACCTGCACGGAAAAGCGTGACGAGTTCAACCGCATGATGAATGATGCCCGCAAACATAAGTTTGACAGAGTTATAGTAAAATCCGTAACGAGATTCGCTCGAAACACAAAAGACTGCCTCGAAGCGGTTCGGGAACTGAAACAGCTCGGAATATCCGTTTACTTTGAGGAAAACAACATTGAGACTAACAAGACTGAGGGTGAAACGCTCATAACCCTGCTCGGTATGGTGGCGCAGAACGAGTCATTGTCCATATCGAAGAATATGCGCTGGGGAATACAGAAGCGTATGCAGGAAGGCAGATACATAAACAGCACCGCTCCCTTTGGCTACAAATATATCGACCGTACTTATGTCATAGACGAGCAGGAAGCGGAGATAGTAAAACAAATATTTGATCTATACCTAAAAGGTTATGGCTTCCTTGCTATATCACAGATACTTGAAAAGCAGACAGGAGCGGTATGGCACAAAAGACGCTTGTGGCATCTGCTTACCAATGAAAAATATATAGGCGACACCTTGTATCAGAAACGGTATACAACAGATACCCTACCATTTAAGCTCAAATATAACAAAGGCGAAAAACCTCAGTATTATGTTCATCAGACACATGAGGCTATTATAGATATAGACTCCTTTAATGCAGTACAGGAATTACTTAAAAAGAAAGAAACTCCATACACTCCACCGACTGAATACGCATTTACAAAAATGATAGAATGTAGCCATTGTCATCGTGTATTCAAAAGAAAGGTCATAAACCATAAGATATATTGGGCGTGTAATGCTCATGATGAAAAAGCTGAAAACTGCCCAATAAAACCTATCCCCGAGACTGCTATACAGAATGCATATACAAGAATGTTCAATAAGCTGAAAAGATTCAGTAAGGAGATCATCTCCCCCGCTGTCAGCCAGCTCGAGGACTTGATAATAAAGAAGCAATGCGGGAACCAGCAGATACTCTCTGCGAGAACGGAGCTTATAGCTGCACGTGAGAAGATGAATCAGATCACCCGACTGCACAGCAACGGGATCCTCTCCGCTGACATATACAACGCACAGAAAAAGGAGATCGAAGCTAAGATAATGCGTCTGAAAGAGCTTATGACCGCCGCTTGCGACACAGACGGCATTGTTAATACGCTGGACAAGCTCTCCGATCTTATGGATATACTGAACGAACATGAAGTCATGACAGAATTCAATGAAGCCGTGTTCGGACTTACGGTCGAGAAGATAACAGCCCTGTCCGAGAACGAGATAGTGTTCATACTTATCGGCGGCGTGGAGTTCACAGAAACAGTAGAAAGGCGGTAAGTGCCATGAAATACAACAGAAACATTCCGTTCGGATATATGATGCGCGGTGGCAGGTACATTGCCGAACCCGCCGAATCCGATGCTGTTCGACAGATATTTGAGATGTATCTGAACGGAATGTCTCTGAAAAGCATTGCAGCCGATATGACTGTCCCTTACAACACGTACAAGCTTCTGTGGAATAAGAACATGGTCAGCCGGATACTGGAAAACAAGCGATATGTCGGAGATGACACATATCCGCAGATCATAGAGCAGGACACCTTCGACCGAGCAAATGCCATTAAATTCGAAAAAGGAAAAACAGCACTTCCGGTAGATAACACGACAAAGTACCTGCGAAGCCTAATAAAATACGGCCAGAATACCGAGTGCAAACGTTTGAGCGTGTCCGATATAAAGGCTCTGACTATGACGACAGTAAATATGCTGATAGCCGAGCCGACGCTTGCGGCACCGACCGGAAGCTTGGAATACAAGCCTTCCGTACAGCTTACACTGGCAGAGGAACAGATAAAGGAGCAGATGAGCGATCCCACCGCCGATGCGGAAAAGATTATGGCAGATATACTTCGGGCGGTCTCAATGCGTTACGACTGCTTCACATACGATGACCGTGACAAGACCGCTTCTCTGCTCGATATTCTTACCCAACACGATAGGCTCGAAGAATTTGATATGGAACTGACCAAGCAGCTCATTAAATTTATAGTCATAGATGGCGGCACGGTCAGCGCCGTGCTTGTCAATGACAAAACGATCCCGATACAAGGAGCGTGACAGAAATGTTAGTACCGAACATACCGATAGAATCCGACGGCAAGATGCGGGTAACAGTCATTCCCACCAAGCCACAGACAGAAACTGCAAAGAAGAAAAGCGGAATAAAGCGTGTTGCCGCCTACTGCCGAGTATCTACAGCTGAAGAAGAACAGGCTAACAGCTATGATACGCAGTGCCGGTACTACGACGAATACATCAGCAGTCACGAAAATTGGAAAAAGGTAGCTATCTTCGCGGACGAGGGTATCACCGGCACTCAGGCGAAGAAACGCCCGGAGTTCCTCAAAATGATCAGATACTGCCGTCGAGGGAGCATTGACATAATACTTGCAAAATCCGTGAGCCGCTTCGCACGAAACACGGTCGAAAGTCTACAGTATGTCCGTGAACTCAAAGCACTTGGAATCGCGGTCATCTTCGAGAAAGAGAACATCAATACCCTTGAACAGTCAGATGAAATGCTGCTGACGATATTCTCATGGTTCGCGCAAGCGGAATCCGAGAGCATTAGCAAAAACGTATCCTGGGGTATCCGCCGCTCCTTCGAGCAAGGGAAATTCAGCATGGCGGCGATATTCGGCTACGAAAAGGACGAGAACGGCGATCCCCGGATAGTTCCCGAGCAAGCGGAAACGGTCAGACTTATATTCAGTATGTTCCTGGACGGAGCAAGCTACCGGAATATAGCTGACAAGCTTATAGAGCAGAACACACCGAATGCCCGCGGAGCTGTCAAGTGGTCGATCTCGACTATATCAAGCATACTTCAGAATGAGAAATATGCGGGAGATGCGCTCCTGCAAAAGACCTTTACCGTTGACTGCATATCCAAGAAAACAAAAAAGAACACCGGAGAGCTTCCGATGTACTATGTCAGTGACCACCATGCGGCGATAATCGACCGCGATACCTTTAACAAGGCACAGATCGAGATAACCCGCCGAAACAGCTTGAAAAAGGCATCGGGCAAGGAAACGAACAATAACGGGCAGTACAGTGCCAAGTACGCGCTGACGGAGAGAATGTACTGCGCGGAGTGCGGTGCGGCGTACCGCAGAACGACATGGACAGCCAAGGGTTACAAGGAGATCGTGTGGCGCTGTGTGAGCCGTCTGGAACACGGTAAAAAGGTATGCCAACACTCCCCGACCCTCCACGAAGAAAGCCTCCACAGAGCGATTGTGGACGCGATAAACGACTTCTGTGCAATAGGTGATGATGTCCGACAGGAGCTGAAAGCCGGGATCCAAGAGGTCGTGATCCCGGACGGACAGATAATCTCACAGCTCGAGCAGCTATGCGCAGAACGCAGCGACGAGATAAGCAGATTGCTGGAATTATCCCTCGCAGAAACCGATTATACAAAATATGACGGAGAGTTCAAACGGCTCTCCGATGAGATAGATGCAATAAACGAACAGATCAGAACCGAACGCGAAAAGCTCACCAATCACTCGATAACCACCGATTCCGTTAAAGAAATACTGGACGAGATCGACCAGACAGAATTCTGTCTGACCGAGTATGATGATAGTCTGACCCGCCGCTTCATAGAGCGGATAGATGTCATCGACAAACACACCATCAGGATCACCTTCATCGGCGGTTACCAAGCCGAGCAGGTGCTTGAATAATTCCCTCTCCCCTCTATTCGCCCTGCCGAGGCGTAAACTACTTCGGTGGGGCTTTCTTTTGAAAACAATAACTTTTTTAGTTTTATCATAAATTGTGTTGACAAATACCGAAAAATGGGTTATAATAGAGAAAATCCACCGTATGTGTGGAGCTATTACAACTCGGGAGAATGAAAAATGACAAAAGCAGAACTCATTTCGGCTATCGCAGAAAAAACAGACCTTACAAAGAAAGACTCCGGCAAAGCACTTGACGCTTTGACAGAGGTTATCACTGAAACGCTTGCAAAAGGCGAAAAGGTGCAGCTCATAGGCTTTGGCACATTCGAGTCGCGTGAGCGCGCTGCGAGAACAGGTGTCAATCCTCAGACCAAGAAGAAGATAAAGATCAAGGCTACGAATGTTCCTGCATTCAAAGCAGGACAGGCTTTGAAGGACGCTGTAGCAAAGTAAGCAATTATTCACTTTGGGAGCGATTATTCTCGGGCGAAGCAAAAAATCTAAAGCGTTCGGGAGAGACAGCGGCGAGCCGCCGCTCCCGATCCGTCTGTTACTTTTGTGGCAGACGGTATTTTTCTGCCTCGCTGTCCGGAGAAAAATCTAAAGTGTTAACTACAGACAACGGCGAGCCGCCGCTCCCGATCCGTCTGTTACTTTTGTGGCAGACGGTATTTTTC
>CAMVBT010000205.1 GCA_947165805.1 uncultured Clostridia bacterium | reverse complement strand
ACGTCGTACTGTGGACCCTCGGGAGCGAAGCCGTAAGGACCGTAGTCCTGCAATTTATGCGAGAGGTCTCCGCTCGCCACATATACAGCGTCGGTATCGGTTATCCGCACAGCCTCCTGTATGAGCTGACCGAGCCTGTAATGTTCGGTCAGCGGCAGCCCGGAGAGCCCTATGCGCACTATCCTGCCGCCTTCGTACTTCTGTCTGATGAAATAAAGCGGCACCATAGTCCCGTGGTCGAGCCTGCCGTCCTTGCCGCCGAGAGCGCCGGCGGGGAAGCCCCTGTCCTCCGCGAGACGGCTTATTGTCTGCGCGAGGGCTTCGTCGTATTCTTCGCTGAACCGCACATCGGGAGCGCGGAAATCAGCCAGCGAACCGAAAGCCCTGCTGCCCGGCGAGATGTGGAAATAGTCCGCGTACATCGGAGCGTGCGGACTGGAAATGATGATAGTATCGGGTCTCAGCTGCGCTATCCTGTCGGCAACAGCCTCGTATGCGCGGGTCGTCGCTTCTATCTGTTTTTCGCCGCCTCTGCCGACCTGCGGGACGATCAGCGGCGGGTGAGGTACCGTGAATGCTGCTTTTATAGCCATAACTGTTTCCTTTCTCCGTGAGGCTTTGTATGCTTAGATTATAGCACACAGAGCCGAAAAAATCAATGGGAGAAAAGGGTAAATATTATAAGAACACTATCCGGGAAAAAATTGTGTTTTTTTGCTTTACATTATCTGAATTTTGTGGTATAATATTATAGTCTTTATGACAGGACGCAAAAGAAAGGAGTCATAAAATGCTTGAGCTTAAAAATATATCGTTCGGCGCGGACAACGACGGCACGAAGGTCGAGATCGTGCGTGATATCTCGCTGACCATACCGGACAATAAATTCGTCGTGATAACGGGTCCGAACGGCGGCGGAAAATCCACCCTCGCGAAGATAATCGCGGGCATAGTGAAGAATACCGAAGGCAGCATAATCCTGAACGGCGAGGATATCACCGACAAGAGCATCACAGAGCGCGCAAGGCTCGGTATAGGCTTCGCGTTCCAGCAGCCCGTGAAGTTCAAGGGGCTGACGGTGCTCGATCTGCTGCGTATCGCGGCGGGTAAGCCGATAAAAATAGCCGAGGCCTGTGAATACCTGTCGGAGGTCGGACTCTGCGCAAAGGACTACATCAGCCGTGAGGTGAACGGCTCACTGTCCGGGGGCGAGCTGAAACGCATCGAGATCGCGACCGTGCTCGCGCGGGACGTGAAGCTCGCGCTGTTCGACGAGCCCGAGGCGGGCATCGACCTCTGGAGCTTCAGCAACCTTGTGCGCATCTTTGAGAATATGAGAGCTTCGGAGAGCGGCAGAACGATCGTTGTGATCTCACATCAGGAGCGCATACTGAATATCGCCGACGAGATAATCGTGCTTGCCGACGGAAAGATAGTAAAGCAGGGAACAAGAGACGAGATACTGCCCGGTATAATCGGTACGAAATACGCTACCGACGTATGCCGCAAGGTAACGGAAAGCGGGGTGTGAGCTATGCTGAAAATGGATCCCATACAGCTAAATCTTCTCAAAGAGATAGCCGAGCTCCACGAAGTTCCGGAGGGAGCGTACAATTTCCGCGCAAACGGTCAGTCCGTGGGCAGGCAGTCTACCGAGAATATCGAAATAACGCCGAAATCCGACGTCAGCGGCATTGATATCCGCATAAAGCCCGGAACGAAGAACGAGAGCGTGCATATACCCGTGGTGCTCAGTGAGAGCGGGCTTAAAGAGACCGTGTACAACGACTTCTATGTCGGCGACGGCTGTGATGTGCTGATAGTCGCGGGCTGCGGCATAGACAACTGCGGACAGCAGGACTCCGAGCACGACGGGATACACCGCTTCTTCATCGGGAAGAACAGCCGTGTCCGCTACGTCGAGAAGCACTACGGCTCCGGGGAAGGCACAGGAAAGCGCATACTCGACCCCGTGACCGAGGTATATATGGAAGACGGCAGCTCCATGGAAATGGAAATGGTGCAGATAAAGGGCGTTGATTCCACCCGCCGCACGACGATAGGAGAGCTCGGGAAGGACGCGAAGCTCGTTGTGCATGAACGCCTGATGACTCACGGCGTTCAGAAGGCCGAAAGCGTCTATAAGATAGACCTGAACGGCGAGGGCTCGAGCGCCGATGTGGTGTCCCGTTCGGTGGCGCGTGACGAGTCGTATCAGAAGCTCGATATGTGCATAGTCGGCAAGGCTCCGTGCAGCGGCCATACCGAGTGCGACTCGATAATCATGGACAGCGGGCGCATACTCGCGGTGCCGTCGCTGGAGGCGGACAATGTGGACGCTCAGCTCGTTCATGAGGCAGCAATCGGAAAGATAGCCGGCGAACAGCTCATAAAGCTGATGACGCTCGGACTGACCGAGGCAGAGGCGGAAGAGCAGATAATAAACGGATTTCTCAAATAAACGCAAGGCTCCGGAAGTATTTGCTTCCGGAGTTTTTTGCGCAAATACGGTTTTTTTATTCCGAAATACTTGAAAAATGAAATAAAATAGTTTATAATTATAATGAGTTAGTATACATATAAGAAACGGGAGGGATAGCTGATGCAGAATAACACCAACAACACCGGTCTTAAAGATAATATCAGACAGAACGATCAACTGACATTCGCGAGACTTGCGCTGGCGCTGGCAAACGACTATCAGAGCGTCTATTACCTCAATTCGGAAGACGACAGCTATGTGGAGTACGGTGCGTCGGGCGACGAAAAGGAGCTTATGGTGCTTTCGCACGGCAAGGACTTTTTCAGCGACACGGTGTACAATTGCCGCAGAATGGTCTATCCCGAGGATCAGGAGCGTTTCCTTGAAACTTTCCGTAAGGAAAATCTGCTGGACGCGGTCAAGAACGATCGTTCGTTCACTCTCAATTACAGACTGATGATAAACGGAGTTCCGTGTTACTATAATCTCAAAACCATACGCGGCACGGGTCCCGACGACAAATACATCATCATCGGAGTCCGCAACGTTGACGATGAAGTAAGGCGTGAAAAGGAAGCCGCCAGAAGATCGGAGACATATTCCCAGATCGCAAAGGCTCTCGCGAGCAGGTATGAGGTCGTGTATTACATAAACCTCAGGGACAACAGCTTCATCGAATACGCATCGCAGGAACGCTACGCGAAGATAGGCGTCCGCAATCAGGGAGATGATTTCTTCGAGGCGTGCCAGAAGGAGATAAAGAAATCGATCTATCCCGAGGACTGCGCGCGCCTTATGTCGGAGCTGCGGCGTGACAAGTTCATCGAGACTCTTGAAATATCGGGCTCGCTGAATATAACATACCGCCAGATACTTGACGGAAGGCCGCAGTATGTTTCGCTTATAGCGGTGAGACCGAAGAACGACCCCGATCACGCGGTGCTCGGAGTGCTCAACATCGACGCGGCAAAGCGCCGTGAGCTCTCGTTCCGCGAAGCTCTCAGCAACGCCATAGACCTCGCCACTCACGACGCGCTCACCTCGGTGCGCAACAAGCACGCCTACGATAATTTCCAGAAGGAAATGGATATGAAGATCGCCGAAAAGCAGGCTCACGGGTTTGCTGTGGCGATATTCGACATAAACGGGCTGAAAGACATCAATGACAGCTTCGGTCATATCGCGGGGGACGAGTACATCAGGAGCGCCTGTTATCTTATATGCCACACGTTCAAGCACAGTTCGGTATTCCGTATCGGCGGCGACGAATTCGCGGTCGTCATGAACGGGGAGGACTATGAAAAATGTGACGAGCTGATGAAGAATATCGAGAGCCATGTCCGTGAGAACAGTGAGCGCGGGCTTGTCACGATCTCGGGCGGTGTGTCGAAGTACGATCCCGGAGCCGACAGCTGCACAAAGGACGTATTTTCGAGAGCGGACACTATAATGTACAACAACAAGAAGAAATACAAGGAATATAAAAACGGAGACAAGAAATGAGACTGTATTACAGAGAAGCCAAGAAGCTCGGAGACGAAGCCGTAAGAGCGGCGGTAAAGAACGGTGTCTCGCCGTATCTGCCTGTTTTGGACAACTTCGAGGAGATAAAGCACCCGGCGGGGGAAGTCCATGTCGGGCTTATGGACCTTGCCGTCAGCCGCATAAGGGGAAACAAGGAGCTCGGCAGAAACAACGCATTCGCAAACAACTTTATGCCGATATTCAGCGAGGATTCCGAGTTCGCGACAAAGTGGACGGCTCTTTATGACTCGTATCTCGAAGAGGGTATCCGCGAGGCTATAAAGTGCTATGAATATATGAACTGGTATTACGTTCAGGAAGGCAACAAGCGCGTTTCGGTATCGAAATTCGGCGGCAGCGAGTTCATACTCGCCGATGTTATCCGCATACTGCCCGTCAGGAACGATTCAAAGGAAGTAAGGGTCTACTACGAGTACCTTGACTTCTGGAACGTGACAAAGAATAATTATATAATCCTGTCCGACCCCGGTGAATATGAGAAGCTCGCGCATCTGCTGGGGCAGGACCTTGTCAGCAAGTGGCCCGAGGAATTATGCACCGATCTGAAAGCGGCGTTCTTCAAGTTCGTCAAGCTCTACCGCACGGTGCTGAAACTCGGTGACGACTTTACGACGAGTGACGCTTTTCTTGTGTATATCTCGATATTCCCGATGAAAACGCTGTTCGAGGATACCGAGGAACAGATAATCAAGAATATAAGACTTGCGCGCGATGAGCTCCAGAACGGCGAAAGCCCGGAGAATATCGCGTTTCTCGATACTGCTCCCGAGGGCGAGAAGAGCTCCGGCATCATCGGGCTCTTTACCGGTGCGCGCAGCTATACCGCATCGGCGCCGCTGAAAGTGGGCTTCGTATATGACGGGGACGCCGAGAAGTCGCGCTGGATAGGCAGCCATGAGCTCGGGCGCTTCTATGTCGATAAGGTGACAGGCGACAACGTCGTCACAAACAGCTATACCTCCGTAAACAACGGCGACAGTGTCGAGGACGCTATCGGAAACGCTCTTGCGGACAAGAACGAGATAATCTTCACCGTTTCGCCGGGAATGATGCCCGATAC
>CAMVBT010000204.1 GCA_947165805.1 uncultured Clostridia bacterium | reverse complement strand
AATGTAACAGACGGATTGACCGCGCGGGTACCGCGCCGCCTTGCAGATTCGTTAAGTAGTACCCCTTTACCAAGTTAAGGATATGCAAAATAAAAAATATCTGCTCCTTTTGTAAGTTAAAAGGAGCAGATATTTTTGTATTTTTAGTGTCTTTTACCCTTAGAAGGGGTACTACCTATCCCCGCTGCAAGGCGAAGCGATTTGTTTTAGGGGACGCACCTTTTTTAAAAGGGGCGGCGGGGTCCGGGGTGGTCTCCCCGTCAGCGGGGAGGTGTCACCGCAGGTGACAGAGGGGCTGACCGATAGACGAGCCCCGGGCTCAAGCGAAGCGACTTCTTGAGCGAAGCGACTACTTAACAAACACTTCGACTTTGTCGATGATGATGTCGGTGGCGGGTCTGCTGATATTGCCGTTGCCGTCATCGACTTTCTCGCACGCGCTGATAGCGTCGAGGACGTCGAAGCCCTCGACTGTCTGTCCGAACACGGTATAACCGCCGTCGAGGACAGGAGAGCCGCCTTTCTTCTCATAGGCCGAGATAACGGCGTCCGTCACTGTGTCGAGCATTGCCTGAGCGCCCTTGTTATAATCGACATAGAACTGCTTCTGGAGAGCGTAAGCGTCGTAATACGCTTTCATGCTCGCGTCGTTCTTGTCGATCATCTGGAGATACATATCCATTAACTTCGCCTGCTGCTCCGAGCCCTCGATATTCTGCTTATACAGGTCTTTCAGGCTGGTCTGCGAGTCCTTGTTGTTCACAATATAGAACTGGTCGGACTGGTTGCCGCCCGCGCTTGCCATGCAGAAAGCTCCGTAGTAATGGCGCATACTTGTGTTGACCTCGCACTTGAAATTGCCGCCCTCGAACGAATCGCCGCCCGCGCCTGTATTGGTCGCGGAACCTCCCTGAGCCATAAAGCCCTCGATTATGCGGTGGAAATACTTTCCGTTGTAGGAACCCGCTTTCGCGAGCTCGGTGAAGTTATACACCGCGTAGGGCGCAATGTCGGGATAGAGCTTCACTGTGATATCGCCGTAGTCCTTTATGCTTATGACGGCGTAGGTGTCGCCCGCGTTGAGCGTCACGTCGCCCGAATTGCCCGCTTCACTGCTCTTGACGAGCCTGTATTCCGTAGGCTTGCTCTTGTCCGGAGCGGCGTTATTTGAACATCCTGTGAGCAGCATCAGCGCACACACCGATACCGCGCACACGGCCTTTATAATCTTTCTCATTGTTGTTCTCCTTTTTACGGAAAATGCAAAAGAACCGACTTGCATAGCAGACGGTTCTCCCACATCATACTCCGCTCTGCGCGGCGGCAGGCTCATCAGTCTATCTCGACCGCTACCTTTTCGCTGTGTCTTACCGCGCCCGCGCGCATTATAGTTCTGATAGCCTTTGCAATGCGGCCCTGCTTGCCGATCACTCTGCCCATATCGCCGGCGGCAACGTGCAGGTGATAAACGATAGTTCCGTCTTCCTTCGGCTCGTCCGCTGTTATCTCTATTGCGGACTTATCCTCGACAAGCTCTTCCACCATTGCGTACAATAGTTCTTTCATAACTGCCTCCGGATAATCAGCCTACGCCATTGATCTTTAAGAGCTTCTTTACTGTATCGGTGGGCTGTGCGCCGTTCTTGATCCACTGCTGAGCCTTTTCGTTATCTATCTTGATAACGGAAGGATCCTTTGTGGGATCATAGTAACCGATCTCTTCGATGAAGCGTCCGTCTCTCGGATAACGGGAATCCGCAACGACTATCCTGTAGAAAGGAGCCTTCTTTGCGCCCATTCTTCTGAGTCTGATCTTTACTGCCATTTCTTTCACCTCCAAAATCTTATCTGATGTATATAACACGGTCGCCCGCGCTATTTCCTTTTAATGCAGATGCTTTCGGGTCTCGTCAGTTTTCAGATCAGTCGCCGCAGGCGACACAATCATTTTGCATTTTGCATTTTGCATTCTGCATTCAAATCAGAAGCCTCCGGGGAAGCCGCCCATTCCTCCGCTCATGCCGCCCATGTTGCGGAGCATCTTCATGGCGTTGCGCTTGCCGCCCTTGCCGTTCACCTGCTTCATCATCTTCTGCATCATATCGAACTGCTTGAGCAGATTGTTGACGTCCTCGACCTTGGTGCCGGAGCCCGCGGCTATGCGGCGCTTGCGCTTCGCGTCGATCAGCGAGGGTCTTTCGCGCTCCTTCTTCGTCATCGAGAGTATTATCGCCTTCGTGCGCGGCATACGGCGCTCGTCGATGTCCTCTTCCCTGACCTTTCCGCTCAGTCCCGGTATCATATTGATGAGCGAGGTCACGCTGCCCATTTTCTCTATCTGCTCGAACTGCGCAAGCAGGTCGTTCATATCGAACTTGCTTGTCTGGAGCTTCTTCGCGAGCTTTTCGGCTTCCTTCTCGTCGTAGGTCTCCTTCGCCTTTTCAATGAGCGAGAGCACATCTCCCATTCCGAGTATGCGGTTCGCCATTCTGTCCGGGTGGAAGAGCTCGAGGTCGTCGAGCTTTTCGCCCGTGCCGGCGAACTTTATGGGCTTTCCGGTCACCGCGAGCACGGACAGCGCCGCACCGCCTCTTGTGTCGCCGTCGAGCTTTGTGAGCACTACGCCCGTTATCTCGAGTGTCTCGTTGAAGGTCTTCGCGACGTTCACCGCGTCCTGACCGGTCATCGAATCGACCACGAGGAGTATCTCGTTCGGCGTGGTCTCCGCCTTTATCTCTTTAAGCTCGTTCATCAGCTGCTCGTCTATATGCAGACGGCCTGCCGTATCGAGGATAACGACGTCATAGCCGTTGTCCTTCGCGAACTTTATGCTTTCCTTTGCTATCTTAACGGGGTTTTCCTGCCCCATCTCAAACACTCTCGCGCCCGCCTTCTCGCCGACGACCTTCAACTGGTCGATAGCCGCGGGACGGTATATGTCGCAGGCGACGAGCAGAGGTCTGCGGCTCTGCGCTTTCAGGTATTTCGCGAGCTTTGCGGCGTGGGTGGTCTTACCGGCGCCCTGTAAGCCGCACATCATGATGACGCAGGGGGGCTTCGAGGGGAAATCTATCCTCGCGTTCGTGCCGCCCATGAGGTTGCAGAGCTCCTCATGCACGATGTCTATTACCTGCTGAGCAGGGGTCAGGCTCTCCATTACCTCGGTGCCGACCGCGCGCTCGGAAACGTCCGCGACGAACTTCTTCACGACCTTGTAGCTGACGTCCGCTTCGAGGAGCGCCATTTTGACTTCGCGCATTGCTTCGTTCACGGTCTTTTCGTTCAGCTTTCCGTAGCCTTTAAGGTTCTTGAACACCTTGCCGAGCTTTTCCGACAGTCCTTCAAATGCCAACGCGCTCACTCCTCTCTCAAAGCAGTTTCCTTATTTTTTCGGTGATATCCGTTATAGGTTCCGGCGTTTCTCCGAAACCTCCGGAGAAACCGAAAGTATCCTTTGTTCCGCTGCCGGACAGCAAACCTCCGTCATTCAGGCCGAATGACTGGAACATACCGACCTCGTTAGTCTCCATGTTGTAACCGAACTGCACACCGCCGCCGTTCGCTCTCAGCCACTCCACACCGCGTTCGATCTCGCCGAGCAGCCTTTCTATCTCGCGGTTGCGGTCCGCGAGCTTCATCAGCGACTCGAGCGTGTCGAGGTGCTGCTCGCACTTCTGTATGCAGCCCATGACCGCCTGTCTTGTGACGCCCATAGTCTCCGCTATCTCGCCGAGCGACAGGTCCTCGTTGTAGTACAGGTCGAGGGTCTCGCGCTGCTTGTCGGTAAGGAGCGGGCCGTATGTATCAAAAAGTATCGTGTAATATATCTTGTCCGACATACTGTTCCTCCGGGAAGCCGGGTGTAAACCTCGGTTGGTTTACAGCAAGATTTATTATACCACAAATATCGGATTTGTCAAGCATTTTTTGAAAAAATTAAAAATTTTTTTGATTTGAACAAAAAACACGTGACAAAGCGGAAAAAGTATGCTATACTGTATAAGTGGTTTTGTACAAAACCGACAATAAAACCATGTCATTTCAGATATCTGGAAGGAATACCCCATGAGGAACAGTTACCGGAAAATTTCATATATACTCGCGTTCATAGCGGCGCTGTCGTTCGCAGCGGGCTGCTCGGGCGGGAGCTCTCCCGCTCCCGCGGCCACGACTGCGGCAGTCACGGCTGCCGTGACCGTCACGACCACCGATGCGGACACCGAGCCCGCGCAGACTTCCGAAGCCGATACAGCCCCCGAAGACACCGGCGCTCCGGCAGATACCGGCGAGGACACGCAGTCAGAGACCGAAGAGACCTCCGATGCCCCGCCCGAGCCTCCCGCCGATACGGAGACCGAGGCTCCCCCAGCGGAAACAACGACCTCCGAGGCTCCGCCGGAGACTGCAAAGGAGACCACGGCAAAAGCAACTGCTCAGGCGACAACTGCCGCGACGACAGCGGCAACAACGACAACGACTACCACAGCCGCAACGACAACAACGACAACAACGACTACCACGGCGGCAACGACTCCCGCTCCCGCGGCGGCTCCCTCGCCCCCGCAGATAAACGCCGTTTCCTCGCCCGGGACGAGCACGTTCAAAGCGGAGAACATCGTGTTCGACTACTCGAACGCCGGTCTCGGCTATGTCTCGGTGGACTACTCGGGCAGCACGCGGCTGAAACTGCTGCTGAAACTCGGTGAGAGCCGCTTCGACTACGACATCTACCCCGGCAGAGGCGTCCAGTACATAACCCTCGCGCAGGGCAGCGGCACCTACACCGTCGAGATATATGAGATGATGTCGAACGGCAAGTTCATCAGCTCGGTGAACGAGACCTTCAAGGCAAGCATAGCCGACGAGGTGAAGATGTTCACCTACCGCAACTTCTACGTCGAGTTCGACAAGAACTCCGCGTGCGTCGCAAAGGCCTCGGAGGTCTGCGCGGGCTGCACCTCCGCGCTGGACAAGATAGCCGCGGTCTTCAGATACGTCACCGACAGCATCACCTACGACAAGGAAACGGCAAAGACCGTGACGAGCGGGTAGATCCCCGACCCGGCCACTGCGCTCGCGCAGAAGAG
>CAMVBT010000203.1 GCA_947165805.1 uncultured Clostridia bacterium | reverse complement strand
GGTCGTCGCCTCGGTCGTGGTCTCGACCGGAGCGGCTGTCGCGTTCGCGGCGGGGTCGTTCACGGGCTTCGTGTTGGTGCAGGAGCAGAGCATGAGGGCTGCGGCCAGCAGGGGTAATAGTCTGTATTTTGTTGTCATAGTGGTGTACCTCCGTTACATTTTTGTTCCATTCCGGTTTCACTTACGTTTCACTTTCACTGAATTCATTATATCACGTTTACGGAAAAAATCAATATCAAATATTTCTAATATATATCGTAATTTTAATATTTTTATGTTAATTTTCTGATAAGAAAGGCAAAATTCCGATATCACATAACGGCGATGATAGGATATAATAAGGATACCGGAAAACAAATACGATCATGTGAGAAAGGAACTGATAAAATGAAAGATTTCAAGGGTTTCAGAAAGGGCATAGACCTCGGCGGCTGGCTGTCACAGTGCGATTACAGCAAGCAGCGCCTCGAGGGCTTCATAACAGAGACCGACATAAACACGATAGCCTCGTGGGGCGCAGACCATGTGCGCCTGCCTATCGACTTCAACATTCTCGAGGACGACAAGGGCGGCTACCTCGAGAGCGGCTTCGGCTATATCAAAAAGGCTGTCGATATGTGTCAGGCTCACGGACTCAATATTATAATAGACCTGCACAAGACCGCGGGCTTCTCGTTCGACAAGGGCGAGCAGGAAACGGGCTTCTTCGAGAGCGAGGCGCTTCAGGAGCGCTTTTACAGGCTTTGGGAGCAGATAGCCAAGCGCTTCGGCTATGACCCCGTACATATCGCGTTCGAGCTGCTCAATGAGGTCACCGATCAGGCGTTCAGCCCCGTGTGGAACAAGGTCGCCGCAAAGTGCATCGCCCGCATCAGAGCGATAGCTCCCGATACCGTGATACTCGTCGGAAGCTACTGGAACAACAGCGTCAGCGCCGTCAAGGACCTCGACCCGCCCGCAGATGATAAGATAGTGTATAATTTCCACTGCTACGACCCTATCGAGTTCACGCACCAGCACGCCTACTGGGTAGACCCCGCGCAGTTCGACGTCAGCAAGGATATGACCTACGCCGAGAGCGGCGCCACTCCCGAATACTTCGAGAAACTGTTCGCGGACGCGCTCAAAAAGGCGGAAGAAAACAACACTGTCCTCTACTGCGGCGAATACGGCGTTATCAACAAGTGCTCGCCCGAAGAGACCGTCGAGTGGTTCAAGGCGATAAACTCCGTCTTTGTCAAGCATAACATAGGCCGCTGCGCGTGGAGCTACAAGGAAATGGACTTCGGCATCGCAGACGCGCGCATGGACGGCGTGAGAGCGGAGCTTCTCAAATATATCTGAAAAACACTTGAATTCTCCATAGATTTGTGTTATAATGTGTCGGTAGGCGTCGGAAAACGGCGTCTGCCGGATTTTTTTGAAACGGAGACAAGATATGAAAAGATATATAGACCTCTTCCTCAAAGCGTTCCTGACAGGTATCCTGATAGCGATAGGCGGCATAGTCTATCTGTCCTGCGACAATAAATACATAGGCGCGTTCCTGTTCGGAACGGGACTGTTCACGATACTTACGTTCGGGCTCGCGCTGTACACCGGCAAGGTCGGCTACGCTGTGGAGAACAAGCCCTCTTACCTCGGAGACCTCGTCGTGATATGGGTCGGCAACTTCATCGGAGCTCTCGCCACCGGACTTGTCATACAGCTCACGCGCGCCGGTGCCGCGATAACCGAAAAGGCCGCCGGTCTCTGCACAGTCAAGATGAACGACGACCCGCTCAGCATTTTCGTGCTTGCGTTCTTCTGCGGTATGCTGATGTTCATAGCCGCGGACGGTTATAAAAATCTCACAAATCCCGCCGCCCAGATGCTCGCCGTGTTCCTGCCGGTCATGGTGTTCATTCTCAGCGGCTTCGAGCATTGCGTCGCCAATATGTTCTACTTCTCGGCTGCCAATATGTGGGACCCCGGCTCCGCGTTCTATATGCTCATCATGACCCTCGGCAACTCCGCCGGCGGTATCCTTATCCCGCTTGTCAGAAAAGGCTTTGTAAAGCAAAAGTAAGAGGTCGCTTCGCTCGAGAGGTCGCTTGCGCTCGAGTGGTCGCTTGCGCTCGAGTGGTCGCTTGCGCTCGAGTGGTCGCTTGCGCTCGAGTAGTCGCTTCGCTCGAGTGGTCGCTTGCGCTCGAGTGCCTCCGGCGGCCAGCCCTTTTAAAAAAGGGCCGGCTCCTAAAACAAAGCGCTTCGCCTTGCAGCGGGGATAGGTAGTACCCCTTCTGAGGATAAAAGACACTAAAAATACAAAAATATCTGCTCCTTTCAGCATCGAAAGGAGCAGATTTCTTTTAATCTATACATCATTCCAAAGAGCTTCCTCCCCACTCAACAAGAGTGAAGCCGTTTCTTTCATAGTGCGGCAAATCCTGCTCCGCTGTCTCAACAGGCTCATCGGACGGGGTGAACGTCATAAACACTCTTATCTGCGTATCGGGAGCGGGCGACACATCGAGCGGAACGCCTGCCGCGTAATCGGAAGTATGCAGAGTGATGATATTATAGGGGTTTTCCTGCATCTGCGGCAGCCAGTAGATGATGAACTCGTTGGCCTCGCGCGCGGTAAGACCTATGTACATCAGCTTCTCGCGCAGGAATGACGCGGTATCGCTGCCCTTTACGCAGAAGCCCCGGCTCATATCGAGCTTTGCGGCTCCGGTGCCTTCCCAGTAGAGACAGTAGTATTCGTCGCCGTTCGCGTCGTACAGTGTGCCGTCGGGCATGGCTGTGACGTTCCAGCCCTCGCCGTAGTCGGGATAGGTCGCTGTCAGCTCGCCGCCCTCGGGGAGCTGCACTTTCACGGAAACATCGGTCTGTTCTTCGGGATAGAGGTAGATGACGGGCTTCGCGTAGGCTCCGAGGAAGTAATGATCGACGCCGGGAGTCCCGCCGTAGAAGAAGTCGTCCACGAGATACGCGAGCTTGTGGATATACTCGCGGTCTGTGAGAGTATAGCGCTCGGGAGTGCGGCCGGAGTACGCTTCACCCAGCCACCCGCTGTACAGCGGATATGTGGCTTTTAGCTTGTTGTTGGCATAGTCCGCGCGCGCGAATCCGTAAAGCTCGGACATACCAAAGGTCGCTTTGATGCCGTTCCATTCGAGGTATTCCCAGTCCTCGGGATCGTTCGGGTCGTCGGAGTAGGGGTTCCTGCCCATGGTGACTGTGGGCTCTATCCTGTCGTAGCGGTAGTAGTAGGCGGGCTTATCATCGGGGTCGTCCTCGTCGGCGGGGATAACAGTGAACAGCATCTCGGATTTAAGGTCATAGTCCTTGAGCGTATAGAGCGCATCGTCATCGCCCGTTTCGTTGACATACCACGCCGGGGTGCCGTCCCGGAGCTCCGATAGCCCTATGAAGCCGAGCACTGTATCGCCCCTCATGTGCTGGAGCTCCAGCGTATCAATGAGCACAAGGCAGTCCCCATACTCGCCGGTAACGCCCTTATCGTGCTGTACGCGCCATACCGAGAGCTCGTTCACATAGTTATTGCCGTAGTCTGAGCCGTCGGTGACGAGGTCGGAGACAAGCACCTCGGGTATGCCGTCGAAGTCGAGGTCAAGCAGCACAATGCCGACTGTCGTGTCTTTGAGGATATCCCACCTTGCGCTTATCAGGGCGTTGCAGACCATCTGCATAACGGGGTCCTTGTCCTCGCCTGCTATGACCTCGGTATTGTCGGGGACGTTGTATTCTATGATATCGTCGAACTTGTCTATTATCTGTATATCGGCTATCGTGCAGGAGTTTTCGGATATCTTTCCGTAGGCTTTCGTGCAGCTCACGTCGGTGAGCACGACCTTTGCGTAGGCGTAGGCGCCGGCATCGAGGGAAAGCCCCTCAACAGGCACCGCATAGAACAGCAGCGAGTCGCAGCAGACATGATCCCCGCCGAAGCTGTAAACGTACTCGGAATCCGCGAACATGGGCAGACCGTACATATACTCGGGGTCAACGAGCACGGAGATACCGGTTTCGGTCTCGCAGACGAAGGCGTTGACGGTAACGGTGTCGTCGGTGTACCAGCCGAGGAAGAGGTCGTTGAAGTATGAAAACTTCCGCTCGTTCTCGTTTTTGATCTCGTCGTAGTATTCGGGCTTTTCGGCGGAGCAGAGGGTGACGTTGACCTGCGGGTCTATCCATTTTATGTCATAAGCGGACGGGAAATCCTGCGCTTTGATGAGGTTCTCGCCGTGTATGCGCCGCTCGACGCCGTACCGGTCGTCCACGGTGAACGCGCAGGTCGAGGCGCGCACATAGATATCGGCGGCGCCCGCGTCTATTTCGAGGCTTTCTCTGACGTTATCGGCATCGGTCACGCGGTATGAGCTGTCGTTTATCTTATAATTGAAGAAGATATGCTTATCCATATCCTCCATACCGTAGCCCGTCAGCCCGTAAGTTATGTATTCGTCGGTCATCATATCGGTGTTGTAGTCGATATTTATGTTGCTGTAGAGCTTGGCTTCGCCTTTCAGGAGATCATTTGCCACAGCCGCGATGCTTGCGGGCTCGCGGGTCTTTTCGGGTGCGGAGGCAGTCGTCGTTGATGCCGTCGTTTCTGCGGCACCCGCAGTCGTCGAAGTCGTTTCCGCTGTATCGGCAGTAGTCTCAACTCCCGCAGTACCCTCACTCTCCGCAGCAGCAGTCACACTCTCTCCCGCGGCAGTCGTCGTTATCTCTCCCGCAGTCGTTGTTATCTCTCCCGCAGAAGCGGTTGTGACCTCGGCGGCAGTCGTCGTTATCTCCGCGGGCTTATCCGCGCCGCCGCAGGCGGACAATACCAGCGCCGCGCAGAGTGCCGGGACGAGCGGTCTTACGAATTTTCTCATAACTAACCCCCCCTTTTATTAATTGATAATTGATAATTGATAATTATTGTGTCGCCTGCGGCGACTGATCTGAAACTGACGAGACTCGGAAAATTGTTAACAGATTGTACATTCCTACAAAAGGGCAACCGAACTATTCACTTCGTCACGATTTAAATATGTCCGCGAAGCGGACACCACAATTGTCAATTGTCAATTATCAATTATCAAT
>CAMVBT010000202.1 GCA_947165805.1 uncultured Clostridia bacterium | reverse complement strand
TTTATCATTTCTATTACCCCCGCTCTCTTTTCATATCACATACTTTCATTTTATGATTATCTGCTTGAACACTTTACAAAAATTCGACATAATATTGAAATTTCTTTCTGAATGTGATATAATTAGTATAAATTCAGAACAAAGGGGGTATCTGCTCTGGATAACGAAATATATCCATATGATCTGTGGCTCGTTATGGTGTACGGGACCGCGAATCCCAGAATACACAAGGTCATAGAAAAGTACGGTTCAGCCATGAATGCTTATACCGCTATAACCGACGGCGACTTATCCACACTCGACAAAGAAGACCGGGAAAGGCTGAAAAGAGTCAGTCTCGGCTATTCGGAGCAGATGCTTGAATACTGCCGCAAAAATGATATCTCCGTTTGCGCTCTCGGTGACAAAGAATATCCGAAGCTCCTGAAGGAGATATATGACCCGCCTCTGATCTTCTTTTACCGCGGCGACCTGTCCTGTCTTGACGCGCTCAGCCTGACTTTTGTTGGTGCAAGAGAAGCCACGCCCTATATTACACGTCTCTGCGCCCGCATGACACGCGATATTGCCGGACAAGGCGTAACAATTGTCAGCGGTATGGCTCACGGTGTTGACGAATGTGCGCACATGGCCTGTGTCGCCAACGACTGTAAAACCGTCGCTGTACTTGCCTGCGGCATCGAAGTTGATTACCCGTTCAGCAGTACCCTGCTCAGGAACTCAATAGTCGATAAGGGAGGAGCATATATTTCTGAACTGCTGCCCCGCGAAGGAGTAACAAGAGAGTATTTCAATCCGAGGAACCGTATCCTTGCCGGTCTAACCCGCGGAACAGTGGTATTTCAGGCTTCGGAAAGAAGTGGCTCGCTTATCACGGCAAATTACGCCTTTGAAGAAAACAGAGATGTTTTCTGCGTTCCTCCGCCCGATATATATGCACCGGAATATGCCGGTGTTGTCGGTTTTCTGCGTGACGGCGCGATACCTGTATTCAACCATGACGATATACTGAATGAATACAGAGGACTGTACATATAAGAAAAGCTCACGGAAATATATCCCGTGAGCTTTTCTCATTAAAAACAAAACCGCCTTGACGGGTGTTACCCGCCGGGCGATCCTGCTTGATTTATTCAGTTGTTTAACTGCCGTTAAACAAAGTACTCCATGTCTGCGGCGGCTGATGAATAAAAGCTTATCTTGTGAAACTCTTATGCTCCGGAGTTGCCAAATTCTGAATTACTTGAGAAGACCGGAAGCCTTATAAGAGGTATGGAGATATTCATGAGCCTTGTGGCCGCCGATCTCACCGAGGAATTCATAAACAGACTTGATATCTTCGGTCTCGTGAGACTTTCTTACCTTGTTTGCTTCGTCAAGGCCGTAGAGTGCCTTTGCGCGCTCTGCTCTGATGTCTGTGAAGTTGCGTACATCAGCGGGAACGATGACCTGACCGCCGCCGTTTACGCAGCCGCCCGGGCAAGCCATTATCTCGATGAACTGAACATCAAGCTCACCGCTCTTTACCTTCTCGAGAAGCTCTCTTGCATTGCTGAGGCCGGAAGCTACCGCTACCTTCACAGTCACGCCGCCTGCTGTGTATTCGGCGATCTTGATGCCCTTGACACCGCGTACTTCCTTGAACTCAACGGGGCTGTCGCTGTTTTCGCCTGTGAGCTTCCATACCGCTGTACGGAGAGCAGCTTCCATCACACCGCCGGTCGCGCCGAAGATCACCGCTGCGCCGGAACCGCTGCCCATCGGTACTTCAAATTCTTCGTCGGGAAGCTCGGTAAAGCGGATACCAGCACGATTGATCATCTTTACAAGCTCTCTTGTAGTGATGACAACGTCAACGTCCGGAACGCCTGCCGCGCTCTGATCGTCCCTGCCTCTTTCAAACTTCTTTGCTGTGCAGGGCATTACGGAAACGGAAACGATGTTCTTGGGATCAATGTTGTTCTGCTGAGCCCAGTATGTCTTTATCATTGCGCCTGCCATCTGCTGAGGAGACTTGCAGGTAGAAAGGTTGGGCAGGAACTCGGGATAGTAAGCCTCGCAGTATCTGATCCAGCCGGGCGAGCAGGAGGTTATCATAGGAAGAACGCCCTTGTTCTTTATTCTTTCGAGGAGTTCGTTGGACTCTTCCATAATTGTAAGGTCAGCACCGAAATCGGTATCGAATACATGATCGAAGCCGAGCCTCTTGAGCGAAGCGGCGAGCTTGCCCTGAACGTTTGTACCCATAGGATAGCCGAAGGCTTCACCGAGGGACGCGCGTACTGCGGGAGCTGTCTGTACGATAACGACCTTCTCGGGATCGTTGATAGCTGCCCATACCTTGTCGGTATCGTCCTTCTCGGAAAGTGCGCCTGTAGGACATACAGCGATACACTGACCGCAGGATACGCAGGCTGTCTCTGCAAGAGGCATTTCAAACGCGCAGCCGATCGAGGTCTTGAAGCCGCGGTTGTTTGCGCCGATAACGCCTATACCCTGTGTAACACCGCACGCAGCCACACATCTGCGGCAGTTGATGCACTTGTTGTTATCACGGTACATATGAGCAGCGCTTGTGTCGATCTCATAATGATTTCTTTCGCCTTCAAACATAAGCTCATCATCAACGCCGAGCTCACGGCAGAGAGCCTGAAGCTCGCAGTGACCGCTTCTTGCGCAGGAGAGGCACTTTCTGTCATGATTGCTCAGGAGGAGCTGGAGAGTCATCTTTCTGCTCTCGAGAACAGCGGGAGAATGAGTGAGGATATTCTTACCCTCGTCAAATTTGGAAATAGGATATACGCAAGCAGCAACAAGGCTTCTCGCACCTGTCATTTCAACAACGCAAATACGGCAGGCACCTATCTCATTGATATCTTTCAGCCAGCAAAGCGTAGGGATCTTAACTCCGTTATCACGGCACGCCTTAAGTATGGTAGTGCCTTCTTCAACGGAAACGTCTACGCCGTTAATCTTGATATTAACCATTATATTACTGTTCCTTTCCAAGAATTATTCTTTGATGATAGCGCCGAAGTTGCAGTTTGACATACAAGCACCGCACTTGATGCACTTTGCCTGATCTATCACATGAGCTTCCTTCACCTTGCCTGTAATAGCGTTTACAGGGCAGTTTCTCGCGCACTTTGTGCAGCCCTTGCACTTGTCTGCCACTATCTTGTAGCTGAGAAGCTTGGAGCATACGCCCGCAGGACATTTCTTGTCCCTGATATGAGCGATGTACTCGTCCTTGAAGTAGCGCAGAGTGGAAAGAACAGGGTTCGGAGCTGTCTGGCCGAGACCGCAGAGCGAATTGTTCTTTATGTAGTAGCAGAGCTTTTCCATCTTGTCAAGGTCTTCCATGGTAGCTTCGCCCTTGGTGATCTTGTCGAGCATCTCATAAAGACGCTTTGTACCGATACGGCAGGGTGTGCACTTACCGCAGGACTCATCGACCGTGAATTCGAGGAAGAACTTTGCGATGTCGACCATGCAGTTATCCTCGTCCATTACGATAAGTCCGCCGGAGCCCATCATGGAGCCGATAGCGATAAGGTTATCGTAGTCGATCGGAACATCGAGGTGCTCCGCAGGGATGCAGCCGCCGGAAGGACCGCCGGTCTGAGCAGCCTTGAACTTCTTGCCGTTCGGGATACCGCCGCCTATCTCGAATACGATCTCACGGAGAGTTGTACCCATAGGAATTTCAACAAGGCCTGTATTGTGGATCTTGCCGCCGAGAGCGAATACCTTTGTACCCTTGGATTTCTCTGTACCCATGGAAGCGAACCAGTCAGCGCCCTTGAGTATGATCTGCGGGATATTGGCATAGGTCTCAACATTGTTCAGGACTGTGGGCTTCTGGAACAGACCCTTTTCAGCCGGGAACGGAGGACGGGGTCTGGGCTCGCCGCGCTTGCCCTCAATAGAGGTCATGAGAGCGGTCTCCTCACCACAGACGAACGCGCCCGCGCCGAGTCTGATGTCAAGGTTAAAATCGAAGTCCGAACCGAATATCTTCTTACCGAGGAAGCCTCTTTCTCTTGCCTGATCGATAGCCACCTGAAGTCTGTGGACAGCGATCGGATATTCGGCTCTTACATACACATAACCCTGTGTTGCGCCGATAGCATAGCCGGCTATCGTCATAGCCTCGATTATAGCGTGGGGATCGCCTTCAAGAACGGAACGGTCCATGAACGCGCCCGGGTCGCCCTCGTCGGCGTTGCAGCATACATACTTCTGATCTGCGTCTTTTACGAGGTCCTTGGCGAGCTGCCATTTTCTACCTGTCGGGAAGCCCGCGCCGCCTCTGCCTCTCAGGCCGGAAGCGAGAACAACATCGATGACCTGCTGAGGGGTCATTTCCTTGAGCACTTTCTGGATAGCCTTGTAGCCGTCCTTCTCAAGATAATCGTCTACATTTTCGGGATTGATGACACCGCAGTTGCGCAGTGCAACACGATGCTGCTTTTTATAGAAATTGGTCTCATTATAAGCTATGATGCCGTCGGGAGTCTTTGTTTCCTCATAAACGTACTCCTCAACGATACGATCGTTGATAAGATGTTCCTCAACGATCTTATCGATATGATCCTCGCTCATCATGGAATAGAATGTTCCCTCGGGATAAACTATCATGATCGGGCCGAGAGCACAAAGGCCGAAACAGCCTGTCCTTACGACTTTTACCTGATCGGCAATACCCTTTTCCTTTATGACTGCTTCCAGCTTGTCAGCGATCTTCATGCTTCCGGAAGAAGTACAGCCGGTACCGCCGCAAATTAATACTTTACGCTCCATATCTGAATATTCCTTTCGATCTCTAAGTATAATGATCAGCGATCAATCCGCATATTTGGCAAGAATGCCCTTAAGCTGGTCGTTGGTGAGTTTGCCGTAAACATCGTCGTTTACAGTCATTACAGGCGCAAGTCCGCAGGCGCCTATGCAGCGGCACGCATCGAGCGAGAACTTACCGTCGGGCGTACACTGGCCTTCTTCGATGCCAAGCTCTTTCTTGAGCTCATTGAATACATCGCCGGAGCCCTTTACATAGCAGGCTGTACCGAGACATACCGATATTCTGTACTTACCCTTGGGATAGAGAGAGAACTGAGCATAG
>CAMVBT010000201.1 GCA_947165805.1 uncultured Clostridia bacterium | reverse complement strand
GAGACAGTGACCGCGTCAGAAGCGCCGGTCAGCATCGTGTTGAGCGGGCAAATATCCACAGGTGTGAAGTAGTTTTTGCGGCACCATTTCACCAGCGCTTCCGCGCTGTCGCCCATTATCCCTGTCAGGCGAACTGCCGCTACGCGCTTCATAAAGGTGAACCTGCGCAGGAACAGCAGTATCGGTATGGCGCTGTATTCGTCAACGGGAGTCTCGATGATAACAGGCTGGTCGTCCGGCACTTTCTCCGTCCATTCCGCGTGGGCGAACGGTATGGTGACATAAGCGAACCTCATCACCGCGCAGAACCCGAGGTCGTAAGGGCTGCGGACATTGAGTATGTACTGTTCGGAGTAGTCGTCCGCGTCCAACAGCTTCGCGGCGGCGGTCCCGATCTCGATATAGTCGGCGCCGCACATCTTCACGGCCTTGACGTAGGCTTCAAGCTCGCTTTTCTTTATATGGTCCTCATTGAATCTTATGTACGACAGCGTTCTGTCGTTGAGCATCGTTTTCAATTCATCGCTTCCTTGTAAAAAACTCTGTAAACTTAATTATAACATAGCGGCAGACATATTTCAAGAGATTTTTTCAAGAAAAATCTGCCTCGTGTATAACGATTTAGCATTTTAATACTTGACATTGCTACAAAAAAGATGTATAATACGGGTATAGATGCTGTATATTATGGCGTCATCTTTACCGAAAGGAATATCTTACACAAAAAGGAGAATGATCGACAATGAAAAGCAGAAAGATCGCGGGAATTATCCTGGCAGTTTCTCTGGCACTGGGAGTGCTTGCCGTACCGGCAGCGGCGCAGGGTGACACCGTTACGGAGCCTAACACCGTAGCAAGAGAAGTGGACGCGGAGAAATGGGAGCTCATCGACCCGGCTTCGATAGCGGACGCAAACGCCACGGCGGGCGGCTCAGTCAAGCTCATGGTGCTGTTCACCGAGGCTCTCGCGGACGGCTACGAGCTTGAGATCAATTTCACGACCGCGGCCGGAGTGACAAAGACATACACGGCAAGCTCCACGGTAAAGCCCATGAAGTATAACTTTACCTGCTTACCGATCCGGGATATGTTCGATAAGCTTGGTATCGGCGGTGAAACTCTCACCTCCGTGACGATCACGGGCAAGTCCGCGGGCAGTATAATGAAGGTGGACTATGTTACCGGTCTTGTAACGACCGCAGGCACACCCGTATCGGGAGACGACACCAACCCTCACACCGGAGCGGGCGACTTCACAGCAGCGGCTGTTCTGGCGGCTGTATCCGGCGCGGCGGCTCTGGCAGCTTACAAAAAGAGAAAGTGATCCTTTAATACCGGGAAATATTTCCTCCGGCAGCACTGCCGGAGGAATTTTATATTGATTTTTTCTGTTTTATATGTTATAATGAAGCAAACATAAGTTCGTTTTCCGAAAAGAGGCATTTATGCGCAGAAAAACAACGGCTCTCCTCATGGCCGCGCTGCTGCTGATATCGGGCTGCTCGCGCGGGAAACCCGTTGAGGCGGAGATAAACATACCCATACTCGAGGGCGACTCGTCGCGCAGCTACAAGACCGCGCAGGCGGAGCTCCACGATCTCAGCGTCGAATCTACCATAGCCGGGACGGTGGAGTATTCGTTCGCGGACACGCTTTGTACAGCATACGACGCAAATATTATGAGCTATAACGTTAAGAAGGGCGACGTGCTGAAGCAGGGCGACATCATCGCGGAGTTCGATTCTTCGGCGCTCGACTATGACCTGCGCAATCAGCAGATCAACACCGACAGCGCGTATAACAGCTATTTGAGCTCCGGCTCTATGGCGGCGAAACTCGAATATGACCAGCAGGCGGAGATGCTTGCTCTTGTGCAGTACAAAAAGGACTGCTACAGTGTGACGGCTCCGTATGACTGCGTGGTCACGGCGGTGCAGTATTTCGACACGGGCGACACGGTAGAGGCCGGGACTCCCGTAGTATCGGTCGCAAAGGCCGAGGAGGTCTATATCGCCGTAGATCAGAACAAGGAGAAGTTCGCGTTCGGTATGCCGGTGAAGATGAAATTCGGCACGAACGAGTTCTATACCGGCAAGGTCGCTATGACTCCGACAGGCGGCAGAGAAAAGGTGCTCATAGCTTTCGACGAGGGCGAGCTTGAACGCGCCCTGAACGAAGCGGGCAATATCGTATCCGCAGGCTGGGCTACCGTTTTCGCGAAGACTTTCAATAAGCATGATGCTCTTTGCATACCCGCCGATGCCGTTATGCAGTATTCGGGCTCGACATACTGCTATATCAGCGAAAACGGCGAGCGCGCCAGAGTGCGCATCGAGACAGGCGATACCGTCAATGGGCTCACCATTGTGCTGAGCGGTCTTTCCGAGGGTGACACGGTATCATACTGATTGGGCATATTGCACAAAAGCAGCGCTTTATCAGCTGAAAAAAACGGGAAACAAATGCGCATGGCGTCGGTTAGCCAAAGCGAACTATACCGAAAATGAAGGCTTACTATTGAATTTTAACGGACAGCTTGTTATAATAATATCAGCGGAAACCCGCAATACAGAAGAGGAGGAACTGAAAAATGGCTTATAAGATCAATGCAGATGAGTGCATCGCGTGCGGCGCTTGCGCAGACGGATGCCCGGTAGAGGCTATCTCCGCAGGAGATGTTTACACGATCGATCCCGAAAAGTGCATAGACTGCGGTGCTTGCGCAGATACTTGCCCGGTAGGAGCTCCTAAGGCTGAATGAGCGCGGAACCCGCGGCGGGGAGCGCCCCGCGGCGAATCCGTATGGTAGTTATCTGCCATTCGGTAGTTTTGTGCCTCGCAGTTCAGAGTTACATCTTATTGTGAGCAGTTCTTTTTTGAAAGTTAAAGGCTTGTCGATATCGACAAGCCTGTTTTCTTTTTACCGGGACACGCCCCGCAGTCCGGAGTTTTTTATAACTTTCAAAAGGGCACTGCCCTCAAGTCTGCTGAGAATAACGGCGGCGAGGCAGATTGCTCGCCCATTACTGATAGGCTTCATACGGGTTGACAGCGCGGGTACCGCGCCTGCGAGGCAGATGACTCGTCCGTTACTGATAAGTTTCATACGGATTCGCAGCGGGGCGCTCCCCGCCGCGCAGGCCGAAGCTGACGGAGAGGGCGTCGTCAACACGGTGCATATCCGAAGAGCCAAGCTCCCCCATGCGTTCGCGGAGGCGTTTCTTATCCAATGTACGGACCTGCTCGAGCAGCACTACCGAATCCTTTGCGAGGCCGCAGCTTACGGCGTCAAGGGATATATGTGTTGGCAGACGGGCTTTCTCCTGCCGGCTTGTGATAGCAGCCGCTATCACTGTGGGACTGTGCTTGTTCCCGATATCGTTCTGGACTATGAGCACGGGCCTTATGCCGCCTTGCTCGGAGCCCACGACGGGGCTCAGGTCGGCGTAATATATTTCTCCTCGTTTTACGGTCATTCCGATTACCGTCCTTTCATTGTTTTCTTGTCTATATTTTTAACGCAGGACCGGAAAATATACAGCGCAAAATAATTATCTGATATCTCCTGTTATATTTTATTGACGAACCGTTATTTTTGTCACCCCCGGGAGAACGTTTTTTCTGCTTAGGGTATTGATTTTTGAGCAATTATATGTTATACTGATTATGTGTATTCAGACAGACAGACGGACCGCTGATATGAAAAAATGAGGGATGTTATGAAAGAGCTTAAAATTGAAGCTACTGTCGAAAATCTCGCGAAAGTTTTCTCATTCCTTTCGGAGTCGATGGAAAGCTATGACTGTGACCCAAAGGTCAAGCGTCAGATAAAACTCTGCGTGGAGGAGCTGTTCGTAAATATAGCTCACTACGCTTATAACCCGGATATCGGGCTTGCGGAGATATCAATAGATACCGTTGCCGGTAAGGACGGAAAGCCGAGAATGGTCATTTCGTTCGCGGACAGCGGGAAACCCTATGATCCGCTTTCAAGACCCGACCCGGATATCGAAGCCGATCTCGAAGACAGACAGATCGGCGGACTCGGGGTCTATCTTGTTCGGACGACGATGGACAGTGTCGAATATGAGCACAGGAACGGACACAACATCACCACGATCGAAAAAGAACTTAAAGGGACAGACTGAACAGGGAGGATATACAGATAATGAATTACGAGAAAACAAACGACGGAAAAAAGCTTACAGTATCTCTGATAGGTGAAGTCGATTCCATGAATACCCCCGAAATAGAAGAACGCCTGCTCAGGGAAGTGGACGGTGTCACCGAGCTCGTTTTCGATATGAGCAAGCTCGATTATATATCCTCCGCGGGTCTGCGTGTGCTGCTCCAGATGCAGAAGATGATGAAGCCTGTCGGTTCAATGGTCATCGTCAACGCCAAAGACGATGTTATGGATATTTTTAAGGTGACCGGATTTATCAGACTGTTTACATTTCAGTGAGTTATACTATGAGAAATAATAAAATACTTGCGGTTGTGCTCGCCCTTCTTACGGCTGCGGCGGCAGGCTGTGAAAAAAACGAAGGCAAGACGTCCCCGGAAACGACGGACGCTCTTGCCTGTATTCATGATAAGAGCAGAATAGAGAACGGCACCATACTGCATGCGTGGTGCTGGTCGTTCAATACCGTCGCGGACAGCATAGAGGACATCGCGGCGGCAGGATATACCGCCGTTCAGGTGTCCCCGGCAAACGCCGTGATCGAAGGCGGTAACGGCGGTATGCAGCTCATGGGCAAAGGGAAATGGTACTACCAGTACCAGCCCACGGACTGGACTGTCGGCAACTATCAGCTCGGCACCGAGGACGATTTCAGGGCAATGTGCGAAAAGGCGGAGCAGTACGGCATCAGCATCATAGTGGACGTTGTGCCGAACCACACTGCCGCAGATATAAGCGCGGTCTCCGAAGACCTCATAAACGCCGCGGGCGGCATCGACAAGCTCTACCATAAGAACTATACAAAGCGGATATCGAATTACAGCAGCCGCATAGAGTGCACGTCCTATTCCCTGAGCGGGCTTCCGGACGTGAACACCGAGAACCCGGACTTCCAGAACCATTCCAGAGCCCACCTGAACACGCTCATAGCCCACGGAGCCGA
>CAMVBT010000200.1 GCA_947165805.1 uncultured Clostridia bacterium | reverse complement strand
GTTTGTAAAGGGTATGAGCTGCATACGAATGGAGCTCGGTGAGCCCGATGAACGCGGCCGCCGAAGACCCGTGGAGATACCCGGAAGCGAGTTTGAGCTTGAAGCGGATACGGTGATAATCGCTATCGGAACGTCCCCCAATCCGCTGATAAAGGATACTACCGCCGGACTTGAGGTAAACCGGCGCGGAGGTATAGTGATCGACGAGAACTGCCTCACGTCGAGAGAAAGGATATATGCGGGCGGTGACGCCGTTACGGGTGCCGCTACCGTGATATCGGCGATGGGCGCCGGAAAGGCTGCCGCGAAAGCCATTCATTCGGCATTGTCATGATATAGGGATATACGGACTGCACTCAGATGCGGTCCGTATTTGTTATGAAAAATTTTACTTGCAATTTACATTAATATATGGTATAATATATTGGGTATGTATGGAAACGGGGTGATAAATTGTCGGAACTGCATAATATGGTCTTCGGAGACAACGATGAAGACAATTCCGTCAGGTCTGCGGAAGAGATATATGAGATAGACGGTCAGGTAACTCTGCCTGAGGCATACAGTCCCACAATAAAGACAGAGACAGAAGATCAGCCGGAACAGCCCGCTGCCCCGGAGGAGCTCATAAGTGAAAGCCTCAGAGCCACGCAACGTATGAAGCAGGAGATAGAGCAGGAGACCGCCGCACTGGACAAGCGATTCGCCGAAGCGGCAGTCGGCTCCCGTGGCCGTGCTGTCCCGCATAAGCGCAGACCCGTTTATCTGATAGGCGTGCTTTCTTCCGCTGCGTCACTCATATTTATGGGCATTATGCTCACTGTTTCGCTTTCCTCTCCGATAGGACCGTATGCTGCTCTGAAAGCAGCTCCGTTCATGCTCGTTTTTATCGGTGCCGAGATATTGTTCGCTGTTTTCAGCCGTAAGACACTGCGAATAAGAATAGATATCAGAAGTGTCATAGTGGTCGGAGCTCTCATCGGACTGTCGGCTGCGCTCACTCTGATATCGTCAAACAGTTCTGCGGATAAGAGCGAGCGGATATATGCCGAACAGCGGATACAGAATATGCTTGCGAATGAGCTGCATGATACGATAGCAAGGGATTACATAAGAAGTGTTGATATAGAGACACAGCTTTTTGCGGAGGATATACTCATTTACGGAACCCCTGCCGATCTTACCGACGGAGATATCATCAATCTTACGATCAATTTCTCCGACGCGCAGATGACTATAAGGGAGTTCGCAAAGGACTGCCGCGAGGTGCTGGACAATATAAAGAAACTCTCATATAATTTCGGTCATATAGATTTTATCGCCGATGACTCCGTTAATCACTACACGCTCAATATCGACTGGCATTATCAGTCGGATTATGATGCCGAAAGGCTTGCGGCACTCGTCAATTTCTTCGGAGACAATATCTCCGACAGCGATATACCCGATCTGACAGAAGATGAATAATTCCCGGAAGGAGAACAAACAATGGCTTTTGATGCTTTGTCGGGCTTCAAGATAGTTGTGAGCCAGTACAATCTGACCTATATAGTCGGAGATTATTTCGCGGTATTCGACGACGAATCGGATATCCCCGAGGTCTATGAATGGAGCGCCGTAAAGCTGTATGAAGAGCTTGCGGACCATTTCCGCATAGCGTTTGAAAGAGCGGAATACACCATTCCCAAAAAGAGCTTTGTCGATAATACGCAGATAATACATTTCCGTACTATCGCAGAGGGTATGCTTTCGGGGCAGAAGGATGTCGTTTTCAATGTGAAGAACAGGATAATCCCGCCGAAATACAATTACTCGAACGCCGATCTCTCCAACAACGCATACACGGCAACTGGGGTTTACGCGGAAAAAGAGATAAACTCCGGAAGTGTATCGCATATATACAGCAAGATAAAAATACCGATATGGGGTATCGCGGCGCTGACAGCCGTGCTTTCGTTCATAGCACTGTGGACGTTCGGAAAGAATATCGAGAAAAACCTTATCTTCTATGTTGTTATTTCTTTCTTTATCGGTATAGGCGTAGGGACTGTGATCTATCTTATCCTTTGCATAATCGCGCGTTACAGATATGCAGGATTTCTGAAAAAAGATGTTTCCACGGTGGAAAATCTGGTATTCGTCGTAGCGCCCGACGGTTTCGGAGCTATCGAACAGTGCATCTACTGCGGCAAGGAACTGATACCGTGGTCGTTTGCAAAATACTTCTATGAAACGAAATATTCCATTGCGATAGTGTGCAGGGACAAGTCGGTATGCTGCATACCGAAGCGACTGTTTCAGAAAAGCACTCAGAACGATGTTCTGGATTATATCTCCTCAAGAGTAGAACAGGATTAAGCCTTAAACTGAACGGAAGGTCATGAAATATGAAAGCAAATGTAAGTATAGAGCCGTTAAGAGGCCCCGCCGGTGAATTCCTGCTCGTCAGTGTTACAAACAGCGACGGCATCATCGGTATATGCGACACCTCGATAAAGAGCGGTATCCGCAGGAAGTCATTATACGCCGGCGGCGAATGTCTCATAGACATTCAGTACCGTGAAAACAGCGATGATACGAGCCGGGTGATCTGGCAGACATCTTCGATAGACAAGGCCAAGGTGGTGCTGGGAACAAAGCTCCCTAAGGTCTGCGAGAATTATTTCGGCGGTTCGACTCCGCTCTCAAAAGCTATAATGCCTGTCGCGGAAATGCTTTCTAACGGTATATATGTGATCCATGTCGGAAAAGTATATCCTTCGGACGGAGCAGGCAACTTCTTCTGGGACGCTTATACCGTAAAACATGAGATACTCGGATCCGCGCCGTATAATCCGGTCATCGGAGACGGAAAATGCTACTCTCCGCCGTTCCTTATACCTACCCAGTCTTTTTCGGGATACACCGAAAACGCGGTGGGCGCGGCAGCCGAAAAGCTTGTAAACGGCAAAAAGCTCGGCGGTATAGCGTACCACATCTCGGGAATGCATTCCGCGCTTCTGGAGGGACACGTAAATGCCGCAGCCTGTGCCGCGAACGGTTATGATTTCAACTGTATCAATATCGAGCCTCTGAACAGAGTCATCTACGGTGAACCCGGAAGCATAGACGAGAACAAGGTCGTGGCGCTGGCTTGCCCGTTCGTTAAGATCGCGTTTGACAATATATCAAGAAGGATGCTCGAAAACTTCCTTATGAACCGCAGTGTGTGCGTTCCGAGAGAATATGCCGAGATAAAGTGGAAAGCCGACAAGATGCTCAGCAACGGTGTCCTTTCACGAAAGATATCGTCCGCCATAGACAGAAATATCGAGGGTATGCCCGATGCCGAAATGATGGCTTCGGCTTACGCTATCGACGAGCTTACGGACAACGATCTGAACGTCCTGCTCAGCGGTTCGACCACTGACAGCGACGGACGCGTCATCATTTCGCAGAATTTCTTCGAGAGCATCACATACGCGATAAATTTCCTCCAGCTAAAGGATAAGAGAAGATTTATAGATTTTGCGGATTCCGTGATGCGCAATCCCGATCTTGCCGGAGCTTACGGTTATGTTGCGAACAGGCTGAAATATGTAATGGACGCCAAGGTGAATGAGCTGTTCAGGTTCATAAGTGAATCGGAAGACACCAATTATGCTCCGCTCAAGGTCATTGCCGAAAGATATGCCAAAGCATACAGCGATTATTCCGAGGGCAATGTAAAGCGTTTTCTCAATTCTTCTTCGTCTGCGGCTTCGTCCTCCGCTCGTTCGGCGGCGGATGCGCTCATGGAGCTTGGCAGCAAGAGAGGCCTTGGCGGAGACACAAGTATGGCGAGAGATGAAACATATTCGTCGCTTGAGCTTTCAAAACGTATTGCGAACAAATAATACGGCAGGAGGGATCTGAGTGGAAGACAAAAAGAACCCGATAAAGCATAGGGCAAGAGTCCTCTGTGTTCTGAAAATACTCACGGAAGAGACCGATGAGGAACATTCGCTGACGATGCCGAAACTTATCGACAGACTTTATGACTATGGGATCATGGCTGCGAGAAAAGCTATCTACGACGATATTAGCGCGCTGAAAGAATTCGGCTACGATATTCAGGTCGGGAAGGGAAGCGGCGCGGGCTACAGCATGGTGAGCAGGGACTTTGAGCTTCCGGAGCTCACGCTTCTCGCCGATGCGGTGTCGTCGTCAAAATTCATTACGCAGAAAAAATCCTCCGAACTGATACACAAGCTCGAAAAACTTGCGAGTAAATATGAAGCCGCCGGTATCGACAGACAGGTCTTCGTGGCAGACAGAGTCAAGGCCGCAAATGAGAAGATATATATAAATATAGACGTGATACATCGTGCTATCGCTCAGAAGAAAAAGATATGTTTCAGATATTTCGACTATGATATGAACATGAAAAAAGTGTTCAGAGAAGGGAACAGGGTCTGCTCACCATACGCTCTGACATGGAGCGACGAGCATTATTATCTTGTCGCGCACTATGAAAAATATCCCGAAACATACACTAATTTCAGAGTAGACAGAATGGAAAAGGTCGAGATGCTCGAAGAGCGCGCGAAACGCATGGAAAGCAAGCTAAACCTGTCGAAGTATCTCAATTCCACGTTTTCCATGTTCAGCGGAAAATCAGAGCTTGTAGTGCTTAAATTCGAGAACAGCCTGATGAATCCCGTTATAGACCGCTTTGGTTTTGATATCGACCCTATTCCGGACGACGACGATCACTTTACCGTAAAAGTGTCGGTAAAGACCGAATATCCGCAGCCGTTCTTCGCTTGGCTTTTCCAGTTCGGTACAAGGGCTTCGATCGTTTCGCCGGCTGACCTGAAACAAAAGTATGTTGAGGCGCTCAGTGACATTATGAACAACTATTGATAAGGCTGTCTCCCTATGTACGAAAAAAGTATCCGTTCGTTATGAACGGATACTTTTTTTATTGAACGGGAACATTAACGATGCCTACGAACAGCGGCAGGCCTGTTGCGCTGATTATTTCAAATATGAAGGGCCTGTCGAGTATGAAATCGGCTTTACCGTCCGGCATAGCCGCTCCGCAATATTCCATTACTGTCAGCGCGGCAAACCCAAGATCGGTCATATTCAACTGATGAAAACGCGCAATCACTTCTTCA